>CAMATS010000103.1 GCA_945861195.1 Rhodoferax sp. OV413 | reverse complement strand
ATGCCGGTGCCCTGGAGGGCCTTGCCAAGCACCTGCCAGGTCTCCAGTGGGGTGTAGGTGGATGGCTGCAGCGCCCGGTTGTAGCCGGCCGACCGCGGCCACCAGTAGCTGGGGTCGTAGTTGTCTGGCGGGTTGTCGTTGAGTTCGGGCTGGCGAAAGCTGATGTCCAGGCCGATGCCGGCGTGCTCCACCCCCACCAGGTTGGCCACATAAGCCGCGTGCTGCGCCACATCCACCGCCGTGGGCCGGGCATTGCCCAGAAAAAACGACACGCCTGAGACGCAGACCACGCCGCCGGTGGCAGCGCAGGCCCGTATCTGCTCGTCAGTGATGTTGCGACCATGTTCCACCAGCGCCAGTGGGTTGGCATGGCTGAAGATCACCGGCCGACCCGAGGCCGCCATGATGTCCAGGCTGCAACGCCGCCCGGTGTGGGAACAGTCCATCAAAACGCCCGCCTCGTTGATGGCTTGCACCACCTCATGCCCCAGCGGCGTCAGGCCCTGCTCCACATCATGGCAGCCGCCTGCCACGCTGTTGTTGCGGTTGTAGGCCAGGTGAATCTGGCGCACGCCCAGGCTTTGGTAGAGGGCTACCATGTCGGGCTGCTCCAGCAGAGGCATGGCGCCCTCAAGGTCAAAGCCGATGGCGATCTTGCCCTGGGCTTGGGCCCGCTCGATGTCCTTGACGCCGCGCGCTTGGATAAAGCAGTCTGGCTGTGCCGCAATACTGGCCCGAAAGCCGGCAATGGTTTGCATGACCTGCGAGAGCGGGTTCATGTCCATGCCAATATTGACCGACACATAGTGCACACCAGCCTCGCGAAAGCGCTCAATCGGCGCAAAACTAGCCTGCGGATGCAGGGGCAGGCAGGCGTGGGCTTCCCAATGGATCATGGCGACTCTCCGGTGCGGCGAAAGCCGGTAGAGGCTTCCATCAGATTGCGGGTGTAGGGGTGGCTGACCCGGCTGGCCGCCAGGTCGGCCGAGCTGACCAGTTCGACCGTCTGGCCGCGCTGCATCACCATCAGGCGCTCGCACAGGTGGGTCACCACCGCCAGATCGTGGCTGACCATGACAAAGGTCAGGCCACGCCGGCGGCGCAGGTCTTCGAGCAGGTTGAGCACCTCCGCCTGCACCGAGGCGTCCAGCGCCGAGGTGGGTTCATCGAGCAGCAAAATCTGCGGCTCCAGAATCAGGGCCCGTGCAATCGCAATGCGCTGGCGCTGGCCGCCCGACAGTTGGTGCGGGTAGCGAAAGCGATAACCGGTGCCCAGGCCCACCTCATCAAGGGCGCGTTCAATGCGGACTTCGGCATCGCTCATGTGGTGAATGGCCAGCGGCTCGGCCAGGATGCGGTCCACCGTCTGACGCGGGTGCAGCGAACCATAGGGGTCCTGGAACACCATTTGCACCAAGCGGCGAAACGGCTTGCTGCCGGGCCGGGGCAGCGCCGTGTCGGCACCTGAGGCTTCACCCAGCAATTTCACGCTGCCAGCAGCCAGCGGTGCCAAGCCGCAAATGGCACGCAGCACGGTCGATTTTCCCGAACCCGACTCGCCCACCAGACCAAAGCTGCCGCCGGGCTCGACCCGGAACGAGGTGTCGGCCACCGCAACAAAGCCGTCGTAGCTGACACGCAGGCCCTGCACGGCCAGGCCCACGGGACGGCTCACAGCGCCCACTCCGGCTGTCGGTCCAGCGTGGGCAGCGGGTGGCGCGCATCGCCCAGCCTGGGCAGGCAATTGAGCAGGCCCAAGGTGTAGGGGTGGCGGGCCTCGGCAAGGGCGCCGGCGGCGATTTCTTCGACCACCCGGCCGGCGTACATCACCAGAATTCGGTCGCAAAAGGTAGAGACCAAACGCAGGTCGTGCGAAATAAAGATCAGGCCCATGCCGCGCTGGCGCACCAGCCCATCCAAAATGGCCAGCACCTGCAGCTGCACCGTGACATCCAGCGCCGAGGTGGGCTCATCGGCAATCAGCAGCTCGGGGTTGGCGATCAGCATCATGGCGATCATGGCGCGCTGGCCCATGCCGCCCGACACCTCATGCGGGTAGAGCCGGTAGACCCGTACCGGATCGTCAATTTGCACCGCCTCAAGCGCAGCCAAAGCGCCCCGGCGCGCCTCGGCACCGCTGACCCGGCTGTGGGCACGCAGTGTCTCAACAATCTGCTCGCCGATGGTCATCACCGGGTTGAGAGAAAACTTGGGATCTTGCAGCACCATGGCAATACGACCACCACGCAGCGCGCGCCTTTGCTGCGCCGAGCAATGCATCAGATCTGTGCCTTGAAAAGCCAAGCGCTTGGCCGTCACCCGCCCTTCCGGCGCAGTCAAACCAAGGATGGCCCGCCCGGTCTGCGACTTGCCCGAACCCGACTCGCCCACAATGCCCAGGCGCTCGCGCCCCAGCTTGAAACTAACGCCGCGCACCGCTTCGGTATAGCCGCCGTCCCGGTTGGGAAAGGCCACGCAAAGATCATCGACCACCAGCACTGGCTCGGTGCTGCTTGCAGGCGCAGCGCCCTGATAGCCACTCATTTGACTGCCTTGGGGTCAAGCGCATCGCGCAGGCCGTCACCCAGCAAATTGAAGGCCAGGCTCACCAGAAAAATAGCCGCACCTGGCGCTGCCGCCACCCACCACTGGTCCAGCACATAGAGCCGACCGTTGGCAATCAGGGCACCCCACTCGGGCATGGGCGGCTGCGCGCCCAGACCCAAAAAGCCCAGGCCGGCGGCCGTGAGGATGATGCCGGCCATATCAAGCGTCACCCGCACGATCACCGAGGACACACACAGCGGCATGATGTGGCGCAGCACGATACGCCAGGGTGAGGCGCCGATCAGCTGCACCGCAGCGATGTAATCGGCCTGCCGAATGGTCAGCGTTTCGGCACGGGCAATGCGGGCATAGGGCGGCCAGGAGGTGATGGCAATGGCGATCACCGCGTTTTCAATACCTGGCCCAAGCGCCGCGACAAAAGCCAGGGCCAGGATGAGCCTGGGAAAAGCCAAAAAAATGTCGGTGATGCGCATCAGCACCGCATCGGTCCAGCCGCCCAGGTAACCGGCCACCGTGCCCACCAACAGGCCGATGGGCGCGGCCAGCACCGCCACCAGCACCACCACATACAGCGTGATGCGCGAACCATGGATGATGCGCGACAGGATGTCGCGTCCCTGGTCGTCGGTGCCAAACCAGTGCGCTGCGGAGGGCGGCAGCAGACGCGTGGTGCGCAGGTCGCCGATATACGGGGAATAGGGGGCCAGCAGGTCGGCAAACACCGCCACCAGCACCAACATCAGCACGATGCCCAGGCCAACCATCGCCAAGCGGTTGCGGGCAAAAATACGCCACGCGCCATAGGCCCGGCCCAGGGCCGCCTGCCGGCGCGACTGCGGCCGCTCGGCCATCAGCCAATCGTGGAGAGTTTCTGGGCGCGGCGCCCGCTCGGCCTTGGCAAGGTCAGTCATGGTGTGCGGTTCAGGGCGCCCGGGTCCGTGGATCGAGCCACTGGTAGAGCAGGTCGGACAACAGGTTCAAGCCAATGAAGACTGAGCCGACGATGATGGTGCCGCCGAGCACGGCGTTCATGTCAGCGTTTTGCAGCGAGTTGGTGATGTACAGCCCCAAGCCCGGCCAGGCAAATACGGTTTCGGTCAGGACCGAGCCTTCGAGCAGGCCGGCGTAAGACAGGGCAATCACCGTCACCAGCGGCACCATGGCGTTGCGCAGGGCGTGGCGCCAGATGATGCGGGCCTCAGACAGGCCCTTGGCGCGGGCGGCCACCACGTACTCCTGGCTCAGCTCATGCAACATGAAGGAGCGGGTCATGCGGCTGATGTAGGCCAAGGAAAAATAGCCCAGCAGGGAAGCCGGCAGGATCAGGTGCGACAGAACGTTGCGGAACGCGTCCCACTGGCCCTGGCGTGCGGTGTCGAGCAGCAGAAAACCGCTCTCGAGCGTGACCGAATACTCATAGGCAACATCGATTCGCCCCGGCCCACTCACCCAACCCAGCTTGGCATAAAACAGCACCAGGCCCATCAGCCCGAGCCAGAAAATAGGCACCGAGTAGCCGATCAGGCCCATCACCCGCACCAGTTGGTCCACAAAATCACCCCGCCTGACCGCCGCCCACACCCCCAAGGGCACGCCCAAGCCGGCACCGATCAGGATGCCCAGCGTGGCCAGCTCGATGGTGGCGGGGAAAGTGCGCCGGATATCCGTCATCACTGGGTTGGAGGTCAGCACTGAGGTGCCGAAGTCACCCTGCGCTACTTTGTCCAGGTAGATGTAAAACTGATGCCACAGGGGCTTGTTCAAGCCCATCTCTTCCCGAACCCGCGCCACCACATGTTCGGGCGCCCGGTCGCCCACAACCGCGAGCACCGGGTCAATCGGGATCACCCTGCCGATAAAGAAGGTGACCGCCAGCAAGCCCAGATAGGTCAAAAAAATGACCATCAGAAACTTGCCGACACGCCAAAGAATGCGGCGCAGGCGCGCGCCGCTATGGGGCGCAGTTTGCGCCTGCACCGCCGGGTTCAAGACCAGCACCCCCAGGGGCGTACTTGGTCACCTTGTGCATGTAGGTGCTGTCAGATGTTGGGCCGATTTTGAGCCCCTGCACATCGCTGCGCATCGCTGCCACCTCGGTCTGCTGGAACAGCATCACGAACGGGCTGGTTTTGCGGAAATCGGACTGCATCTCTTCATACATCACTTTGCGCTTGTTGGCATCGCGCTCCAGCACCGCGGCATCGGCCTTCTTGGTCAACTCAGGGATATCCCAGCCGTTGCGCCAGGCCAATGGCTTGGACTTAGCGGCATCGGAGTTGTCCGGGTTACGCACAAAGGTGTCGGCATTGGTGTGCGGATCCCAGTAGTCGGCGCCCCACTGGCCAATGTAGATGTCATGGGTGCGTGCGCGGTACTTGGTCAGCGTCTGCTTGGCGTCGCCCGGCAGGATCTCGACATCGATACCAGCGCGCTTGGCGGTTTGCTGAAAGTTTTCTGTGATGCCCTGCACCGGCTGAACGGTCCGCATGTCGATGGTCACCTTGAAGCCATTAGGCAGGCCAGCCTTGGCCAGCAGTGCCTTGGCCTTGTCAACGTCCAGCTTGTAAGGCCGCTCGGTGCTGGCTCCCAACAGGCCGACCGGCAGGAAGTTCTGGTGCACCACACCGATGTTCTTGATCATCGTGTCGCCAATGGCGGCGTAGTCCACCAGCCATTTCAGGGCTTCACGCACCTCGGGCTTGGCCAGGTTGGGGTTCTTCTGGTTCAGACTGAAGTAATACACCGTGCCTTTAGGCGTGGCCGTGGTTTTGATGTCCTTGTTGCTGGCCAGCGCCGCCAGGTCTTGCGGCTGCAGGTTGCGGGCAATGTCGATGTCGCCCTTTTCCAGCAACAGACGTTGCGTAGCGGCCTCTTTGATGTGCCGGTAGATCACCCGCGCTGGCTTAGACTTGTCGCCATAGTAGTTGTCATTGCGCTCAAGAGCCACGATCTCATTGGCGCGCCATTCGCGCAGCTTAAGCGCGCCCGAGCCGGCGTAGTTGGTCTTGAGCCAACCGTAACCCAGGTCACCATTGACCTCCTTGGACATAACCAACTTCTTGTCCAAGATGGAGGCAACGTTGGCGGTGAGGCAGTTGTAGACGAAGGTCGGCGCGTAAGACTTGTCGGTCTCCAGCGTCAGTGTCAGCGGCCCGGTTTGCTTGATCTTGTCCTTGACGTTGTCCTTGGTAAAGCCAAACTGGGTCATGATGAAGGCAGGGGTCTTGTCCAGCAGCACCGCGCGTTGCAGCGAATAGACGACGTCTTCGGCAGTCAGCGCATTGCCGGAGGCAAATTTCACACCGGGGCGCAATTCGAAGGAGTAGGTCTTGCCATCAGCCGACACCGACCATTTGGTGGCGACGTCAGCGACCAGTTTGGACGGATCGTTGACGTCATAGCGCACCAGCCGGTCATACGCGTGGCCCATGATCTCGCCGGCCGAGATCTCAAACGACTCGCCCGGATCCATGGTGATGATGTCGTCGATGGCCCAGGCCACCACCACGGTGTCTTTGGGGGTGGCGGCCAGTGCAGGGGTCAAGCCATGGCTGATAGCCAAGGCACAGGCGGCCGCAACGCCCAGGAGACGACGATTCAAAACAGGAAGCGCAGATTTCATGGAATAGTCCTTGAGAAATAAAGAATGCAAATCCGAGGCACGGGTGAAAAGACTCGAAACAAGAAATTTCAGTTTAAACCCATTTCAATTGACTAGGGGAAACCCTGCTGCGGCATCCCCGGCTCGATCGGAGATCCGTGGCTTTGTGTGTTCCGGTTTCGACGGCAATGAGGGGCAGAGCCAGCCACGACGAGCAGGGGCGAGGGCAGGGCTCAGTAGGCGCTGGACATCGGATTCAACGGCCCCAAAGCTTCGCTCGACAGCAGGGGGTAGCGTTGCGGATGGGGCAGTGCGTAATGCCACCACTCGTGTGCAATGTGGACAAAGCCTGCCCCTTCCATGATGGCCAGCAACAATTGCCGGTTGGCCTGCGCCTGGGCCGACACGGCGGTGTTGAAGTGGTGGGACAACGGGCTCATTTCGTCAAAACCGCTGCCCATGTCCAGCTCTGCGCCAGTGCTGTCCACCAGAGTCAAGTCCAGCGCCGTGCCACGGGTGTGGTTGGAGCCGACCTGCGGGTCTGCGACATAGGCCCGGTCGGGCGCGGTCTGCCACAAAATGAGTTGCGCCTCTTGGGGCCGACCTGCATCAAAAATCTTCAGCCGACAGCCAGATTGAGCGGCCAAGGCCACGGCCCGGCGCAGGCACACCTCGGCATCACGGTGCAGCAAACAAAGGGCGCGCGCATAAATAATCTGCCCCGCCACATTGTTGGCAGTGGCATAGGCCAGCTCGAGCAGCACGCCGTGCGTGGCCGCACTGATGTTTACCAGGGGGTGGTTTGGTGTGGTCATTGACGGGGGGGTTGTTGTTGCCTGCGCCGCATCCGCAGATGCGACGAGTTTCTAATTTGGCGCCGGTGGCATCACGTCCTGGTTAGCCCATTGATGCCCTGCTTGCCCAGGATGGTCGCCCGGGCACCGGCCAGTGCAATGTAGGCAGGCTGCATGACGGTCTGACGACATTGGCGGCGCGCCTTTGCAAGGCCTGGCCAACCGCGCCGGTTCCGCGTCATGCGGGGGGGGCTTGGTCTCGCGCAATTTAACCAAGGTTGTGCATGAGGGTTTGGCGGACTCATGGCAGTCATCAGGCCGCTGCCGGCGCACTGATAGCACTGAGCCCGCCCAGGTAGGGCTGCAGTGCTGCGGGCAGGCTGATGCTGCCATCGGCATTTTGG
>CAMATS010000102.1 GCA_945861195.1 Rhodoferax sp. OV413 | reverse complement strand
ACCCGCGAGGTGGTGATCGGTTTTCACCGGCCCTTCGTTGTCATTGGTGAGCGCATCAACCCGACTGGGCGAAAAATTCTGGCCGCCGAGATGGTCGCTGGCGATTACAGCCGGGTGATTGCCGATGCCCTGGCACAGGTCGAGGCGGGCGCGCACATGCTCGATGTCAACGCCGGCATCCCCTTGGCGGATGAGCCGGCCCTGTTGGCCCGCGCGATCGAGTTGGTGCAGTCTGTCACTGATGTTCCCCTGTCGATTGACTCTTCCATCGTGGCTGCCCTGGAGGCGGGGCTTGCCGTTTACAAAGGCAAGGCGCTGGTGAATTCCGTCACCGGCGAAGAAGACAGGCTGGAGACCGTGTTGCCCCTGGTCAAGAAATACGGTGCCGCCGTGGTTGCCATTTCTAATGACGAAACCGGCATTTCGCAAGACCCGGACGTGCGCTTTGCAGTGGCCAAGAAAATTGTTGAACGTGCAGCCGATTACGGCATACCAGCCTGCGATATCGTGGTCGACCCCCTGGTGATGCCGATTGGTGCGATCAACCAGGCCGGGGTTCAAGTGATGCGCCTGCTGCATCGGCTGCGCAATGAGCTCAAAGTCAACACCACCTGTGGTGCATCCAATGTCAGTTTTGGCCTGCCAGAGCGCAATGGCATCAACGCCGGCTTTTTGACCATGGCCATCGCCTCGGGCATGACCTCGGCAATCACCAACCCGCTGCATGCCGAGGTTGTCAAAGCCTGCATGGCCGCCGATGTGATGATGGGTCACGACCCCGACTGCATGCGCTGGATCCGCAAATACCGCGAGGCGCCGGTGGTCGGCGCGGATGGCGAGATGGGCCGTGGCCGCCGTGAAGCTGGCGTCAGGAGGCGCCGCGAATGAATTCTGCAAATAGCGCCAGGAGGAGCCGCTCTTGAGCAACCCGGAGGCACTGGTGGTTTTTACCCCGTCGGGCCGACGCGGGCGTTTTCCGCTGGGCACGCCGGTGCTGCAGGCAGCCCGTTCGCTGGGGGTAGATATTGACTCGGTGTGCGGCGGCCGAGGTATTTGTGGACGCTGCCAGGTACTCGTCTCGGAAGGCGAGTTTGCCAAACATGGGCTGGTGTCGCGCAGCCAGAACCTGTCGCCTTTTGGGGCCATCGAGACCGCTTTCTGCGAGACCCAAGCCATGCAGGCCGGGCGGCGCCTGTCTTGCTCGGCGCAACTGCTGGGTGACGTGGTGATCGATGTGCCTTCGAGCAGTCAAGTGCACAAGCAAGTGGTGCGCAAGCAGGCCGAGGCGCATGATGTTCACCTAGACCCCCTGGTCCGTTTGCATTATGTCGAGGTGCAGCAACCCGATATGCACGACCCTTCGGGCGATCTGCGTCGTCTGGAAGACGCGCTTGAATTCGAATGGCGCCTGACCGATCTGGCCTGTGACATGCTGGTCTTGCAACAGCTGCAAACCGCGCTGCGCCAGGGTGCTTGGCGGGTCACGGTGGCAGTCCACGCCGGGCGTCAAATCATTGCTGTGTGGCCGGGTTTCAAGGAGCATGTCTACGGCCTGGCGGTGGACGTCGGGTCAACCACGATTGCCGCCCACCTGTGCGACCTGGCCTCGGGCGAGGTGGTTGCCTCCGCCGGCGTCATGAACCCGCAAATTCGTTTTGGTGAAGACCTCATGAGCCGGGTGTCCTATGTGATGATGAACCCTGGCGGCGAGCGCGAGATGACCAGCGTGGTTCGGGCGGCGCTCAATGAACTCGCCCAAGATGTGGCGCAGCAGATCGGAATTTCGCCGCAGGATATTCTGGAGGCCAGCTTTGTTGGCAACCCCATCATGCACCACCTGCTGCTGGGTATCAACCCGGTGGAACTCGGTGGCGCGCCCTTCGCCCTCGCCACCGACCGCGCCATGACGCTTTGGGCGGTGGAGATTGACTTTCACATCCACCGCAATGCGCGCATTTATATCCTGCCCTGTATTGCCGGACATGTGGGGGCGGATACAGCTGGCGTGATCCTGGCTGAGCGGCCCGACCTCTCCGAGCGGGTCAGCCTGCTGGTCGATGTGGGTACCAATGCCGAAATCGTGCTGGGCAACCGGCAACGCCTGCTGGCCTGTTCGAGCCCGACCGGGCCGGCTTTTGAGGGGGCGCAAATCAGTTGCGGGCAGCGGGCCGCGCCTGGCGCCATTGAGCGGGTACGCATTGACCCTGACACCCTGGAGCCCCGCTTCAAGGTAATTGGCTGTGAGCTCTGGTCTGATGCCGCCGGCTTTGCGGATGCGGTGGCGATGTCGGGCGTGACCGGGGTTTGCGGTTCGGGCATCATCGAGGTGCTCGCCGAGATGTACCTGGCCGGCATCATCCGCCAGGACGGCACGATCAGCGGCGAACTTGCCGCGCGCAACCCGAGGATACAGGCTGATGGGCGTACCTTCTCCTATGAACTCTACCGGGCAAGCGGCAGCACACCAGCTCTGAAAATTATGCAAAACGATGTGCGTGCCATTCAGCTGGGCAAGGCGGCTCTGTATGCCGGCGTGCGGCTGCTCATGGAGCGAATGGGGATCGACAAAGTCGACCGCATCAGGTTGGCGGGCGCCTTTGGCAGCCACATTGATGTCAAGTATGCGATGGTGCTTGGCATGATCCCTGATTGCGATCTCAGCGAGGTGAGTTCGGCTGGCAATGCGGCTGGTACGGGTGCCCGCATTGCCCTGCTCGACCAGGGTTCCCGCCAAGAGATCGAGCAGTTGGTGCGTCGGGTCGAGAAAATAGAAACAGCAGTGGAGCCGCGCTTTCAGGAATTTTTTGTTGAAGCCATGGCTATCCCGCACCTCAACGCTCCTTTTGACAATTTGCGCCAAGTGGTGAAGTTGCCAGAGCGAACTGGCGCTGGCCTTGATTCCAATCCGCGCGCACGGCGCGCAGCCCGGCGCGGCGCCTGAGCCATGGCCGCCTGCATTCGGACGATTCCGGGTTTTGTAGGTGGCCTGCCAGTGCAAGGCGGCGGCGCGGTTTTCGAGACCCTCAACCCGGCAAGCGGTCAGGTTTTGGCGCAGGTGCGCGATGCCAATGCGCAGGATGTCGATGCCGCGGTGGCCAGTGCGCAAGCTGGTTTCGAAGTTTGGTCCGCGCTGAGCGGTGCCGAGCGTGGCAGGGTCTTGCAACGGGCTGCCGAGTTGCTGCGCAGCCGCAACCGCGAGCTGGCTGAAATCGAGGTGCAGGACTGCGGAAAACCGCTGCAAGAGGCCCTGGTGGTCGATGTTCAAAGTGGTGCTGACTGCCTGGCCTATTTCGGCGGGGCTGCTGCTACCCTCGCTGGCGCCCACTACCCCTTGCAAAACGCCTTTGCCTACACCCGCAAGGAGCCGCTTGGCGTGTGCGCAGGCATTGGCGCCTGGAACTACCCCTTGCAAATCGCCTGCTGGAAATCAGCGCCTGCCTTGGCTGCGGGCAATGCGATGATCTTCAAGCCCTCCGAACTCACCCCCATGAGCGCGCTCAAACTGGCGGAAATCTACCTGGAGGCGGGATTGCCGCCGGGTGTCTTCAATGTTCTGCAGGGGCGTGGCAGCACAGGCGCATTGCTGGCCGCCCATCCTGGCGTGGCCAAGGTGTCGCTGACCGGTTCGGTGAGCACCGGCAAGAGCGTCATGCAGACCGCTGCTGGCACGCTCAAACGGCTCACCATGGAGCTCGGCGGCAAATCGCCGCTGCTGGTGTTTGATGATGCTGACCTCGAGCAGGCGGTATCTGCCGCCATGATGGGAAATTTTTACACGCAGGGGGAGATTTGTACCAACTGCACCCGCGTGTTTGTGCAACGCGGGCTGGCCGAGCAATTTCTGGCTCAACTCAAGCAGCGCACCGCCTTGCTCAGGGTGGCCGACCCGATGGACGAAAACACCCAGATCGGCGCCCTGATCTCCAAGGAGCATGCAGACAAGGTCATGGCCTATATCGCCAGCGGACTGGCCCAAGGCGCCACCCTGAGTTGTGGTGGGCACCGGGTGGCGGTTGACGGGCTGCCGGGGGGCAACTTTGTGGCTCCAACGATTTTTTCGAACTGCAGCGATGACATGCGCATCGTGCGCGAAGAGATTTTTGGCCCGGTGCTGTCGATGCTGACCTTTGACGACGAGGCCGAGGTGATTGCGCGGGCCAACAACACCCGCTTTGGGCTGGCAGCGGGGGTGTTCACCCGGGACATCTCACGGGCCCATCGGGTGGCATCCCGTTTGAAAGCTGGTATTTGCTGGATCAACAACTACAACATCACCCCCATCGAGATGCCTTTTGGCGGTGCTGGCGAGTCTGGCATCGGCCACGAGAACAGCATGCTGGCCATGGACCATTACACCCAGCTCAAAACCGTTTATGTCGAGCTCGGCCAGGTGGCCTGCAGTTACCGCTGAGCGCCCAAGTCATGCGAGCGCAGACCTTTGACTACATCATTGTTGGCGCCGGTTCTGCCGGCTGTGTGCTGGCCAACCGCCTGAGCGAAGACGGTGCCGCCACAGTCTTGCTGATCGAGGCCGGTGCCCGGGACCACAGCCTCTTCATTCACATGCCCTCGGCCCTGTCTTACCCGATGGCTAACCCGAAGTTCAGCTGGCAGTATGTCTCTGAGCCCGAGCCTTTCATGGACGGCCGGCGGATCCATTGCCCGCGTGGCCGGGTGATCGGTGGATCCTCCTCAATCAATGGCATGGTCTATATCCGCGGCCATGCGCTTGATTACGACGGCTGGGCGCAGGCCCCCGGCATGGATCAATGGTCTTATGCCGATTGCCTGCCTTATTTTCGAAAGGCCGAAACCCGCGCCAAGGGGGGTGACCTGTACCGGGGCGACAGCGGGCCATTGCATGTCAGCACCGGTGCTTGCCATAACCCCCTTTACCGTGCCTTTATTGACGCTGGCCGGCAAGCCGGATACCCCTACACCGAAGACATGAACGGTTACCAACAAGAGGGTCTGGGTCCGATGGACATGACCGTGCATCGGGGCCGCCGCTGGAGCACTGCCATGGCCTACTTGCGCCCGGCCTGGGGACGCAAGAACCTCACGGTGCAGCTGCGCTGCCTGGTGTCGCGGGTGCTGTTTGAAGGCGAGCAGTCGCCCCGCGCGGTGGGGGTCGAGGTGTTGCACCAAGGGCAGTTGGTGCAACTGCGCGCCAACCGGGAAGTCATTCTCTCGGGTGGCGCCATCAATTCACCGCAGCTGCTCAAGCTCTCGGGGATCGGGCCGCCGGATGAACTCCAAGCACTTGGTATTGGGCTCAGGTCAGCGCTGCCCGGTGTGGGCGAAAACCTGCAAGACCACCTCGAGACCTATGTGCAGTACCAGTGCACCCAGCCGATCACGCTGTTTTCTGCGCTCAAGCCGCTCAACAAGCTCAAGATTGGTTTGCAATGGCTGCTGTTTGGCAGGGGTTTGGGTGCCACCAATCATTTTGAGTCCGGCGGTTTTATCCGCAGCCAAGCCGGCTTGAGCCAGCCGGACCTGCAGTACCATTTTCTGCCGTTGGCGGTGCGGTATGACGGCAAGTCGCCAGCCAGTTGCCATGGTTTTCAGGCCCATGTGGGCCCCATGCGCCCGACCAGCCGGGGCCATGTTCGCTTGCGCGATGCTCGGGCAACTACACCGCCGCGCATCCTGTTCAACTACATGGGCAGTGCAGAGGATCGCCGCGACATGCGGGCCGCAGTCCGCCTGACACGCGAGATTTTTCGGCAGGCTGCCTTTGACGCCTTCCGCGGCACAGAACTCTCGCCCGGAGCAGCGGTACAAAGCGATGATGATATTGACGCGCATATCCGCGCCAACGCCGAGACCGCCTACCACCCCTCAGGCAGCTGCCGCATGGGCAGCGATGAGATGGCTGTCACGGACGCAGTGGGCCGGGTGCATGGTGTGCACGCGCTGCGCGTGGTCGATGCCTCCATCATGCCGCAAGTAGTGAGTGGCAACCTGAATGCGCCGACCATCATGATGGCCGAGAAAATCGCCGATGCGATCCGCGGGCGCGTGCCTTTGCCGCCCATCAGCGCCCCGGTCTTTGCCGATCCAAACGCCATGAGCGCACAGCGCTGAATCAGCCATGCCCCGACCTCTGCAAGACCACCCAAGGGCCGCCGCCACCACTGAGTTGCTGGGCTCCTGGCCAGCGGCGGCTCGCGGGCCTTTGTTGCAACTGATACAGACCCACGCCCACCAGGGCGCGTTCGCTGTTTTTGATGCCGACAACACGAGTTACCAGCATGATTTGCTGGGCGCCCTTCTTCCCCTCATGGAAAACAAGGGCCTGCTGACCCGTGACACCATGGCCCCTGCTTTGTGCGTGATTCCTTTCCACGACACCGCAGCCCATCGCGAGACGCTGTACAACTATTACCAGCGCCTGAGCGCGCTCGACGACCAAATCTCCTACCCCTGGGCCTCGCAAATTTTTGCTGGCTTTACGCTGCGCGAACTCAAACATCAACTCGACGACCTTCTCTCAGATAGCCAGCCGATTGCGGTGCAAACCCTGATCCATGGCGCATTGGCCAATGCCTGGGTGGAGCGCCCGCGCCTGCTGCGCGGGCAGCAAGAGCTCTACCAGGCCCTGGCCCAAAACGGCATCGAGGTGTTTGTGGTGAGCGCGGCGAGCGAGGAACTGGTGCGCATGCTGCTGGCAGACCCCAGGTATGGCTACCATGTCAAGCCAGAAAACGTGATCGGGGTGTCGCTGCTGCTCAAAAATAGGCAAACCGGCCAGGTCACCACGGCACGCAAGCTCATCCGCGAGGGCTGTTACCGACCTGACGAGTTGCTCGAACATGAATTGACCCACACCCTTTGGGCGCCGTTGCCCTGGTACGAGGGAAAACCAGCCGCCATTCATACTTATGTGCATGCCTGGAAGCGCCCTATTTTGGTCGCCGGAGATACCCCGCAGAGCGACGGCCCGATGTTCTTCAGGAGCACTGATCTGGACCGGGGCGGCCTGCGGCTTTTTGTAGCACGCGACCAGTCCTACCCAGAGAAAATGCTGCAACTGCGCGAACAGCACAGCGCCGACCAAACTGCTGCTGGCCTGAGCCCAAATGCCCACGACAACTGGCTGGTGGTGCAGCCGCATGACATCGCTTGATCCAGCGCCGACCTTTGCCCCGACCAATCAGAAGATTGCCATGAGCCCAGAATCCAGCCCTGCTGCCCTCCCAAACCGCTTTTTGAACCTGCTGGCCTCGCGCCCGTGGCTGCTGGCCGATGGCGCCACTGGCAGTAATTTGTTTGATGTCGGCCTGCTGTCGGGTGACGCTCCGGAGCTCTGGAATATTGACCACCCGGAGCGCATCACCGCGCTGCACCAAAGCTTTGTCGAGGCCGGCGC
>CAMATS010000101.1 GCA_945861195.1 Rhodoferax sp. OV413 | reverse complement strand
GCGATGGTGACAGCCTCTTTGACAAAATCAAACATGCTTTTACGGCCAAGGCCGCCTCCGATGAAGGAGGTGTGAACGAATACTTTCTCAGGCGGCACGCCAGCGATTGCCGCCGCTACGGCATGAACGAATTGTTGTGTTTGGAATGGGCCCCATACATGGCACTCGCCGTTGGCAATCGAAGCGCTGCAGTTAACCGGCTCCAGGGTGGCATGGGCTAAAAAAGGCGATTCGTAGTTTGCGCTCAAGACCGTCGCGGCACCGGCCATGGGTTCAGCTGAATTACCAGCTTTTTTGGCAACTGCGCCGGGCTTTTTTGAGGCATCACGCAGACGCTGCATGATGGTGTCGGTGTCTTTTCGGCTTGAGGTGTCGCCAAGATCCCAGTCAATTTTTAACAAGCCGCGGGCCAGGTTGGCCACGTAGTAGTCGATGGCAACGACGGCGATTCCCTCTTCAATCTGGTACACGCCTTGCACACCAGGCACCTTGCGCGCGGCCTCGGCATCAAAGCCGCGAACTTTGCCGCCCATCACGGGGCAACGCGCCACAGTAGCTGCAAGCATGCCGGGCTGGCGCACATCAATGCCAAACTCGGCCGTCCCATCGACCTTGGCCTTGGTATCGAGGCGAGCCACCTCCTTGCCAATGTATTTGAAGTCTTTGGTATTTTTTAAAGTTGGCGATTGGGGGACTTGTTGAAGCGCAGCCAAGGAGGCGAGTTCGCCGTAGCTGGCTTTGAGGGCGCCACTCATGACATAGCCGTCCTGGGTGGTACAGGCAGCTGGGCTGACGCCCCATTTACCAGCAGCCGCCTTGACCAGCATGGTACGCGCGGCCGCCCCAATAGTTCTCAATTGAGTCCAATGAGACATGACAGACTGCGACCCGCCGGTGACCTGCATGCCGCCAAAATAGGGCGAAAGGTTGCCATAGTGGGCGGGGTTGAAAGGCGCCATTTCAACCTTCACCAGGCTGACCGGGTAATCCAGCTCCTCGGCCATGATCAAGGGAAAAGTGGTGTAAACGTCTTGGCCCATTTCGGCCCGCATGGCGACCATGGTCACCGAGTTGTCACTGGAAATTCGAATCCAAGGGTTTTCAAAGCCGGCTGTGGCGGCAACAGCCTTCTGTTCTAAAACTGAAAAGCCAACGATCAGGGAAGACACCGCCAGCGTTGAGGTTTGAATGAATGAGCGACGCAACATGTTGTGGATCCTTTTCGTTCAGGCCAATTCTTTGGCGGCGATATGAATGGCCCGACGAATCCGTGAATAGGTTCCACAACGGCAAATATTTTTGTTCATCGCTGCGGTAATTTCCTCATCTGAAGGCTTGGGATTTTTGTCCAACAGCGCTGCAGCAGCCATGATCATGCCGGTCTGGCAGTAACCACACTGGGGCACATCGACCTGGATCCAAGCGGACTTGAGGGCCTGGGACAGCCGGGGAGCCAGGCCCTCCAGGGTGGTCAGGTTTCTACCTTCTAATTCATCACAGGCTGTGACACAGGTGCGCGTCAGTTTGCCATCGACATGCGCCGAACAGGCACCACACAGCCCCTGACCGCAGCCAAATTTCAAACTCGTGATGTTGAGGTGGTCACGAAGAACCCACAAGAGAGGCGTATTGGGATCGCCCTTGAATTCACGGTTAACGCCATTTACCTTGATATCCATCGCTTTGCCTTTCAAATGAAAACTCCGCGGCAGCAAACCCCACAGAAACAGCTGCTAAGCTGACGCCAGTTTATCCTCGCTGCTGACAGTTTGAGTCTAGGCCCGGCGAGGGGCCTCCGTGCCTCACTTTACTGCCTCGTCATGGCATCTGATGGAGCCCCTTGCGATGGCGCCGCCGATTAGCTGATCTGCACGCCTTTCCAAAACGCGACGCGGCCTTTGATGTTGGCGGCGGCCTCTTTGGGCTCGGCGTAGTACCAGGCAGCGTCTGGGTTCACGTCGCCATTGACATTGATGGCGTAATAACTGGCCTGACCCTTCCAGGGGCAACTGGTCTTGTGGTTGCTAAAGCTGATGTACTCACGCTTGACCGAAGCCTCAGGGAAATAGTGGTTCCCCTCGACCATGACGGTATCGTCGCTTTCAGCAATGACGGTGTTCTTCCAGACGGCTTTCATACGCAAACTCCTTGGTAGTAGTGAAGTGTAGTCATGCTGCGGGTATCCGAGATTCCCGCCACATCATCGACTGCATCATTTCTACTTGTTTGAGCGATTTGAGCAATTGCCGTCTATGGCGGGGTGCAATACCCCTATAGTCCCCCTCCTCACAATCTCGATCTTCAAGGAGGACACCATGACGGCATTGCAAGCACTTTTGGGATTTACCGCTTGGACCCTGGCCTTGATTAGCCTGGTCTTTGGCTACCGCGGGCTAGCCTACATGAAAGGCACGCCGATCAACTATTGGCCGCGCGGTGTGCGCCATGCCGATGATCCGGGCTTGCTGCACCGCATAGAAGACGCACATGCCAATTGCCTGGAAAACCTTCCGCTTTTCGCCGTTCTGGTGCTGGTGGCCGCCGCCATGGCAAAGTTGCCCGCCATCAATGCCTTGGCCGCCTGTGTACTGTATTGCCGTATCGGTCAATCTCTGGCCCATTTGTGGGGTATCGGCTCCATGCTAGTCCATATACGCGCCACGCTCTGGGCCGGGCAATTGGCCTTATTCGTGATGATTTTTGTCAAACTGCTTGTGAGTTAATCCGCACAACTTGAAGGCTTGTGTTTGGACAATGCGGCAAAGCTGCATGAGCGCATCACTTCAGGTTTAGAACCCTCCCACAAAGGCGACAAAGGCGGCCCGCTTGCCGGGGCGATGTGTGGCGGCTCACAATCTACCTTGATGTATTCGAGTATTTGCCTGATTTTGGCGCTGAAGATACCGAACGCAATGATGCGCATCTGCCCAGCACATATCGGGCACAGCAGTGGGAAAATCTCGTAGATGCGAGCGAGTGGATCGGGCATTTGCTTGACTCCTTGAAGGCGGCAGCAAACTCGCGTGACGTGCCTTACCAGTCGCTGATCAAGGTTTGGTTGCAGGAAAAGCTAAATAGCCACTGAGCAGCAGCGCCGTCAAGCCTGCCAAACCCCATAACCCGCCTGTCAAGGCGGGCTGCGTCAAAACAACAAGCGCACCAAGCCCAGGCTGAGCATGGGAAAGAACAGCAGCAGCAGCACGCGCAGCGCGTCCCAGACCAGAAAGGGCATGACGCCCCGGTAGGTCTCGCTCATGGCGACATCCCGGGCGAGGTTATTGACCACATACACATTGAGCCCCACGGGCGGCGCAATCATGCCAATGCCAACCGTCATGAGCACCAGAATGCCAAACCAGATGGCTTTGTCTTGCGCGCCCAGGCCCCACAACTCCAAGCCCATGATGGCCGGGAACAGCACCGGAATCGTCAGCAGCAACATCGACAGTTCGTCCATCACGCAGCCCAGCAGCACATACAGCAGCAGCACTGCGCCAACCACCGCCAGCGGCGCGACAGGTAGGTGGCTGACCAGATCGGCCACTGCGCTGGGCATACCGGTGAGCGCCAGCGTGGCGTTCATCATGTCAGCGCCCAGGAAAATCATGAAAACCATGGCGCTGGTCTCGGCGCTGCCAACAAAGCTGTTCTTGATCGCCTGCCAGCCCATTTCGCCCTGCAGTGCGCCGGCTGCAAAGGTGGCTACTGCGCCCACAGCCGCACCCTCAGTAGGCGAAAAAACACCGCCGTAAATGCCGCCAAAAACAATGACAAAGATCACCAGCAGGGGCCAGACACCCAGCAGTGTGGCGCGGCGTGTGGCTGGGGAGGCCTTGGGCGCGGGCGGCGCCAACTGTGGGTTGGCCCGGCACAGCAGCGCCACCACCACCAGGTAACCCAGCATGGCCAGGATGCCCGGCACCATCGCCGCAGCAAACAACTTGGCAATGTTTTGCTCGGTGAGAATGGCATACACGACCAGCGGCACCGAGGGTGGTATCAAGATGCCCAAGGTGCCACCGGCTGCCAGCGTGGCTGTAGACAGGCGACCGGCGTAGCCGTGGCGCTTCATCTCCGGATAAGCCACCTGCGTGATGGTGGCCGAGGTGGCCACCGACGAACCACAGACTGCACCAAAAGCCCCGGCCGACAGAATACTGGCCATGCCAAGGCCGCCGCGCACATGGCCGACCCAGGCCGCCGCCGCCTGGAACAGGCGCCGGCTCAAGCCGCCTTGGGTGGCAAACTGACCCATCAGCAAAAACAAGGGAATCACGCTGAGCTCATAGACGGTCAGCCGCGCCACAGCGCTGCCTTTAAGCAGGTTCAAAAAGCTGGCCTCGCTGCTGAGCACCACATAGCCCAGGGCGCCTGGCACAAACATCGCAGCAGAAATCGGTACCCGCAGCGCCATCAGCAGCAGCATGCCGCCAAACATCAGCAGGCCGACCAGGATCGGGGTGCTCATGTCAACGCCCGTCGCCGGCCAGTGGCGCGAGCAGCAGGTCGTCCCAGGCCTGCTGCAGCGCAATCAGCGAAGCCAGCGACAGGCCGGGCACCAGCGCGGCATAGGCCCACCACATGGGCAGCGCCAGCACCATGCTGGTCTCTCCCGCGGCCTGCACCGCCAACGCGCCCGCACCGCTGCGCCAGGCCAACAGCAGGCCCATAACCGCCAGCAGCAGGCAGCCCGCGGCATCAAGCCGGCGAGACAGGGCTGGCCTGAGGTGCTTGGTAAAGAAGTCAACAATGATGTTGGCGCGGCGCCACTGGCACCAGGGCAGACCCAGCGAAATAGCCACTGCAATCAACATCTGGGTGATCTCGACATCACCCGGAACCGGTTTAGACCACAGGGCACGCGCCACAACGCTCCACACCACCATCATTGCGCACAGCATGGCTACCAGCGCGCCGAGCCAGGCACAAGCCACGGCCAGCCGGCGCAGCAACTGGCTCATGGACCGGCCGGGCTCAGGGCCTGAACGCTGCGGGTCGGGAACGGCAGAAAACCAGGCAATACAAAACCGTCCAAGGCTTGGTGGACAGCTTACTTGCCGTACTTGATTAGCAACTCACGCGCCTCGGCCAGCATCGCCCGGCCATTGCTGCCGCGCTTGTCCATCTCGGCAATCCATTCTTCGTACAAAGCCGATGAGGCCTTCACCCAGGTGTCGAGTTCAGCAGCAGGGATCATGTGAAACGTGTTGCCCCGCTCTTGTGCTGCCTTGCGCCCAGCCGCTTGGCTGCCGTCCCAGATCTTGCCAATTTGCTGGCTCAGGGCAGCGCCACTGTTGTTGTCGATCACCTTTTTCAAATCGGCGGGCAGGCTGTCGTACTTGGCCTGATTCATGCCAAAAACAAAGGTTGCGCTGTAGAGCGCCGGGCGACTTGGGTCGGTCTCGCTGTGATATTTCACCATTTCATGCAGCTTGAGGCTGGGCATCACTTCCCAGGGCAGCAAAAAGCCGTCTATGGTGCCTTTGCTCATGGCATCCGGAATCGCCGGTAGCGGCATGCCTACCGGGCTGGCGCCCAAACTAGCCAGCAGCTTGTTGGTCTGGCGGGTCGGGGCGCGCATTTTCAGACCCTTGAAGTCGGCCAAGGTCTTGATTTGTTTGCCGTTGCTGTGGATATAGCCCTCATCGTGCACCCACGTGGCAATGAACTTGATGCCGGCGAACTCTTTGGCACTGTGCTTGTTAAAGAAGTCCCAGGTGGCGCGCGCGCCGACCTCGGCGCTGTTGGTCATGAAGGGCAGCTCAAACACATCGGTGCTGGGAAAACGCCCTGGCGTGTACCCTGGCAGCGTGATGACGACATCGTCCACGCCATCCTTGAGTCGGTCAATCAGCTGGGCTGGCGTGCCGCCGCCGCTCATGGCCGGCAACACCTGGCACTTGATGCGGTTGCTGCTCTCGGCTGCTACTTTGTTGCACCAGGGGGCGATCACATTGACCGAGGCCATGGCGGTTGGGGTCCAAATGTGGTGAAACTTCAGCGTCACGTCTTGTGCCAACGCTGGTATGGCGGCGGCAGTAGCACCAACCAAGGCGAGCAGAGCGAGGGTTTTCTTCATGGTTTTCTCCGGATGGTTGAAGGACAGGATCAGGACCAGATCTCAGCGGCAGTCTGCACCACCAACTCTAGTTTTCGGCGTTGGTCTTCCACCGCAATATTGTTGCCGTGAACAGTGCTTGAAAAACCGCACTGCGGGCTCAAGCACAGTTGCTCGAGCGGCGCAAACTCGGCGGCCTCGTAGATCCGCCGCTTGAGCTCGGCAGGGCTCTCAAGCTGCCCAAATTTGGTGGTCACCAGGCCCAGCACCACCTGCATGCCGGGCTTGAGGTAACGCAGCGGGCGGAAGTCGCCGCTGCGCTGGTCGTCATACTCCATAAAGATCGCATCCAGGTTCATCTCCGAGAGCAGCGCCTGGGCCACTGGCTCGTAGTTGCCGGCGGCGGCGTGTGTGCTTTTGAAATTGCCGCGGCACAGGTGCATGGCCAGGGTCATGCCTGCGGGCTTGAGTGCCACCACCTTGTTAATGAACTCGGCATAACGGTGCGGCAGCTCGTTGGGGTCATCACCCCGTTGGCGGGCCGCCTCGCGCATTTTCTCGTCGCACAAATAGGCCATGTTGGTGTCGTCCATTTGCACATAGCGGCAGCCGCCGTCAAACAGGCTTTGCAGCTCGGCGGCATAGGCGCGCGCCACGTCGTCATAAAACGCCGGCTCGAGTTCGGGGTAGGCCGCCCGGCTGATGCCCGCGCGCCCGCCTCGAAAATGCAGCATGGTCGGGCTGGGTATGGTGACCTTGGGCGTGCAGCCCGGCGCATGCAGGGCCACTTGCTGTTGCAGGTAGTCAAAATCTGCACGCTGGATGGGCTTGAGGTGGCGCACTGTGTCAACCACCTTGATCACCGGCGGAGCCAGCTCTTCGCTGCCGTCGGCGCGCTTAACGGTAAAGGGCACATCGGTGTGAACACCGCCGAGCTGCTCCAGGAAATCAATATGAAAATAGGTGCGGCGGAACTCGCCATCGGTGATGGACTGCAGACCACAATCGCGCTGCAATTTCACCACCTCGGTGATGGCCCGGTCTTCTACAGCGCGCAGTTGTTGGGCGCTGATCTCGCCCTTGGCTTTTTCCTCGCGTGCCTGCAACAAATAAGCTGGGCGCAAAAAGCTTCCCACATGGTCTGCCCGAAAGGGCGGCTTGGTACGCTCAGTCATGACCGGGAGTGTCAGGCCGAGCCAGCCCGCCCGCAATGCGGGAAAACCCCTGCAAACATGCGCTCAACAAGCAGGGAGCCAAGCGGCTCACAGTGTCAGGACGGTGCAGCCGGTGGTTTTGCGGGCTTCGAGATCGCGGTGGGCCTGCGCCACGTCGAGCAGAGGGTAGCGCTGGTCAACCCGGAT
>CAMATS010000100.1 GCA_945861195.1 Rhodoferax sp. OV413 | reverse complement strand
CAGGCGCTGGCTGGCTTGGTCACCGACCATTTGCCTGGCCTGGGTCAGCAACTGCCGCGCCGGCGGTGGATCGCCCGGTCGGGGGCGCTGGCCGTCTGGTGCCAGGCGACCGTCGTCATGGCCTGCCGGCTTGTGCAGCAGCAGGGTCGCCGACGTGGCGCCCAGCAGGCTGGCGTCACGGTCCAGCGTGACCACCTGTTGCTGTACCCGGTGCTGCGGCTCTTCGACCACCCGGCCGTCCACCCGCACCCAACCGCCGGCAATGTACTGCTCGGCCTCGCGGCGCGAGCAGGGTACGAGCGCTGCCACCCGCTTGGCCAGGCGCTCGCCGGTCTCGGTCACGGCTGGCCGGCCTCGATGCGCGCCACATGGGCCAGCAGCGAACGCTTGGCCACCGGCCACATGCGCGGGGGCACATCGTCGTAGGCGCGGGCCACCCAGTCGTCGGGCGTGCCCTCGGGCTGGGCTTGCATCACCGCCAAAATCTTGGCCTCTCGCTTGAGCCGGTGGGCTTTGAGGTGGGTAATCGCCGCCCGGGCCTCACCGCCCTCACCGCCGATGGCGTAGCCGTGCGCCGGCAGGATGAAGCCGACGCGGTGCTGGTCGCAGGCTTGAGCCAGGCGGTCCAGCGAATCAAGGTAGGCGCTCATATCGCCATCGGGTGGATCAACCACGGTGGTGCTGCCGTTGAGGATGTGGTCGCCGCTGAACAGCAGGCCGTCTTCGAGCAGCAGCAGGCACAGGTGGTTGGCGGCATGGCCCGGGGTGTGGATCACCATCAGGCTGTGGGTCAAATCGCCCTCTGGCCCCTGTCCGGTCAGGGTGAGCAGCGCCTTGTTTTCTAGTGATCGGTCTGGTTCGAAGCGGCTGTTCTCCCGTGCCGTGGGTGCCGAGGGCAGGCCCAGAATCGGCGGCTGCGGCTGGCACAGGGCCTGCAAGGGCCGCGCGCCAGGGGAATGGTCGGGATGCGAGTGGGTGCACACAATCATGCGGATATCGCCGCCGGCGGCGCGCCACAGCCGCTCCAGGTGCGCCGGGTCGGCCGGGCCGGGGTCGATGGCGATGTATCCGGTGTGCGGGTCGCCCACCAGGTAGCTGTTGGTGCCAGGGCCGGTCATCACGCCCGGGTTGGGCGCGGTCAGGCGCAGCAGGTTTTTCAAGAGCGCAACCGGCTCCTCGCACTGCCAGTCCAAAGCATGCAGCAATTGCCCATCCGGGCAGACCAGGGCCAGTTCGCCGTAGGGCTGCTCGTGCTCCATGTAGCGGGCCTCCCGCCCGGCCAGCAGGCCGGCGCGCGGACAACTGGTCCACAGTGGCTCTTCGGTGGCGGCACAGGCTTGCAGCAGCGCATCCACATGGGCATAGGTGTGCAGCCGCTCGAGCGTGCGGATGGTCGGGAAGATGATGAAAAATTCTCCGGCCGCGTGGCGCGCCAAGGCGTCGGCGGGTCGCACCCAGACCGGCTCGAACTGCTCCTGGCCATCGGCCACTGGGGTTTGCCCGGCCGGCATGCGCGCCACCAAAAACGGCACGTCAAAACGGCGTGGCAGGTCGCGGTCGGTGACCCAGTGCGCCAACACGTACACCGAATCGGCAGCCAGTTGCAGGCCGCGCGCCTGGCACTGGGCAGCAAAGGGCTGGCTGCGGTCCAGCGCGGCGATGTCCTGCTGGTCAGCCGGACGGCCATCGGCGTGTTGCGCCAGCAGCACGCCCAGCTCTTCAAAGCTCTCGCGTATGGCGGCAATGGCCTGCGTCAGGTGCAGCGCGCTCTGGCCCGTGCGGCGCGTGGCCAGCGGGTGGCTGGCGGCATCAAGCGGGTCGATGCCGCCGCCAGGAAACACATAGGCGCCCGGGGCAAAGCTGGCCGTCAGCGAGCGGCGTGTCATCAGCACTTCGAGCCCGGCCTCGCCATCGCGCAGCAAGAGCACGGTGGCTGCTGGGCGGGTGGGGGCGGGCGCGCGCTGGGGGTGGAGGAGTTGGGAGGTTCTGGCCATGGCTGGATTTTGCGGCCAAAACGGCTGTGTCGGCTGAGCCTTCATGGAACTTCGGGCGCTTGTTTGCGTAAACCCTGATCACTGGCCGACATACAAGGCCTATCATTGGCCGCCCCTGTTGGGCCAACTATTTTTTGGAAGTCAAGCCATGCCCCCTACTCAGAGTGTTCGCCAGTTCCGCCTCATCTGTTGGCCCGCGGTGGGAGCGCTTTTGGCGCTTTCACTGAGCTACCCCCTCGCAGCCCTGGCTCAGGCCTGGCCCACCAAACAGTCCATCAAGCTGGTGGCGGTGTTTCCGCCTGGCGGCTCGGTGGACCAGGTGGCGCGTCTGCTGGCGCCAGCCCTGTCGCAGCAACTTGGCCAGTCGGTGATTGTTGAGAACAAGGGCGGCGCTTCGGGCTCGATTGGCGCGGCTGCGGTGGCCGCCGCGCCCCCCGATGGCTACACCTTTGCGGTGGTGTTTGACACCCATGGGGTGAACCCGAGCCTGATTCCGGGTCTGCCATTTGACTCCAAAAAAGACCTGGTTCCCGTGGTGCTGGTGGGTACCGGAGCGATGGTGTTAGCCACGCCGGCGGGCTCTGATTTCAAAACCCTGGCCGATGCAGTAGCCGCCGCACGCACGCCCAAAGGCGCGAGCTATGGAACCATCGGCTCGGGCAGTCTGGGCCATCTGGCAATGGCGCTGCTAGGCAAGGGCAACGGGCTCGATTTTCAGCACATCCCCTACAAAGGCGGCGGCCCTTTGTTGAATGACGCCCTGGCCGGCCATGTGCCGCTGGCCATTGGCTCGGTGTTTCTGCTCAAGCCGCACATCGAATCCAAGCGCCTGCGCCCTCTGGCTGTGACCACCAGCAAGCGCTCGCCCGACCTGCCAGAGGTACCCACCCTGGCCGAGAGTGGCTTTGCCGGCTTTGAGGCGCCGGCCTGGTGGGCCGTGCTGGCCCCAGCCCGCACACCGCCCGATGTGCTGGCGCGCATGAACGAGGCGCTGAACCGGGTTTTGAAAGCGCCCGAGCTGGCCCGGCGCCTTGATGCCCAGGGCATTGACGTGGTGGGCGGCACGCCCGAGGCCGCGCGCGCCTACATCGAGCGGCAAATGGACCTGTGGGGCAAGGTGGTGCGGGACAACAACATCAAGGCCGACTGAAGCCGCCCGCCATCGGCTGGAACTCAGGCCTCGGCTGTGACGCCTAGTGCCACCAGCAGGCGCGCCACCATGTTGTAGGCGGCAATGGCGGTGGTGAGTTCGACGATCTGGGTTTCGTCAAAGTGCCGGCGTAGCGCCTCAAACACATCATTGCCAACCGTTACATCAAGCGTCATTTGCGCCGCGTAGCGCACCACCAGTGCTTCGAGTTCACCCAGCGCGGGGTCGCTGCTGGCGCTGCGTGCATCAGCCGATACCAAACGATGCAGTGCCTCGAGCTCGACTGCTGTGCCGCCGGCGGCCAGAAAATCGGGCGCATGGTGGTGGTACTCGTAGTCGGCGCCGGTCAGCAGTGCCACGGTGCAGATGCCAAGCTCGCGCAGCTTGCGGCTGGTTGGCAACTCGGTGCGAACCGCCTTGAGAAAAACATTCCAGCCCCGCGCCACCGGCTCGCTCCAGAGCAGCGCCCGGTCCAGGTTGAGCAGGCGGCCACCGCGGCGTGCCAGGATGGCATCTACCAGCGCCTGCGGCTGGGGTTTGCGCTCGGGAGTCCAGTCATTGATACGCATGTTTGGCCTTGTTGGTGCGATCTAAAGCCCCAGAGGATAAGCGGATAATTCCGCCATGCGAATCCCGTTCACCAAAATGCAGGGCGCCGGCAATGATTTTGTTGTGCTCGACGAGACCCAGCGGTGCTATGGCCTTTCATCGGCGCAGTACCGCTGGCTGGCCGATCGGCACTTCGGCGTTGGCGCCGATCAGATTTTGTCAGTGCGCCCGTCGCCCGCGCCAGGGATTGATTTTGAGTACCTGATCCACAACGCCGACGGCCAGCAAGTTGAACAATGCGGCAATGGCGCGCGCTGCTTTGCCCGCTTTGTGCATGACCGCGGGCTGAGCACCAAAACCAGGCTGCGGGTGCAAACCCTGGCCGGCCTGATTGAGCCGCAACTCCAGCCCGACGGACAGGTCACCGTGGACATGGGGCGGCCGGTGTTTAAGCTCGCCGATGTACCTTTTGACAGCGCCGGCCTGCAGCCCCGAGATCGGGGCGAATGGCAGCAGTGGCCGCTGGACCTGCCCGATGGCGCGGTGGTCTTGCTGGCGGTGCTGTCCATGGGCAACCCCCATGCGGTCCAATTGGTCACTGATGTGGATGCGGCCCCGGTCGCGCTGCAGGGCCCCAGTATTGAGAATCACCGGCGCTTTGCGCGGCGCGTGAACTCTGGCTTCTTGCAAGTAACAGATCGCAATCACGTGCGCTTACGCGTTTTTGAGCGGGGCGCTGGCGAGACGCTGGCCTGCGGCAGCGGCGCCTGCGCGGCGGTGGTGGCCGGCATTCGTCAGGGCCTGTTGGCGCACCGGGTGCAGGTTCAAACCCGCGGCGGCGAACTCACCATCGAGTGGCCTGGCGGCCAGGCCAGTGTGCAGATGACTGGCCCAGCCAAGCCGGTATTTGAAGGCCAGGTTGACCTGCCCGACGCACCGTGAACATCCCATCACCATTTTTTAAGCACCCATGAGCACGCCTATGAGCACGCCCCTGACACAGCCCATCACCGAAGACGATATTGCTAACTATCTGGCCAGCACCCCGGATTTTTTTGAGCGCCATGCCGAACTGCTGGCAGCAGTGCACCTGACCAGCCCGCACCATCAGCGCGCGGTCAGTCTGCAAGAACGCCAAGCCGAGATGCTGCGCGAGAAAATCAAGGTGCTGGAGAACCGCCTGATGGACCTGCTGCGCCATGGCAACGAGAACCTGCTGCTCGGCGCGCGCCTGCTGCGCTGGGCCAGCAGCCTGTTTGGCGCCGCTGGCGGTGCCGAGTTGCCGCCGCACATCACGCGCGAAATTGCCACCCGGTTTTCTGTGCCGCAGGTCGGTTTGCGTCTGTGGGATGTGGCCCCAGCTTGGGACCAGGCCGTGTTCACCCAAGGCGTGAGCCCGGAGCTCATCGGGTTTGCCAGCGCACTTGAGGAGCCGTTTTGCGGCCTGAACACTGGCTTTGAGGTGACCGCCTGGCTGCCTGATCCCCTGGCGGTTGCCTCGCTGGCTATTTTGCCGCTGCGTCTGCCGCTGGCTGACGGTGCCACCGGTGCTTTGTTTGGCCTGTTGGTGCTCGCCTCGCCCGATTCGCAGCGTTTCAACAATGCCATGGGCACCGAGTTTCTTGAGCGTCTGGCTGAACTGTGTGGGGCGGCCCTCTCCCCCCTGCACCGGCACTGAAGCAGGCTTGGCCGTGGCCCACGACCCTGCTGCCGCCCAGGCCCTGTGCGAGCGTTACTTGCTGCACGCCCGGGTCGAAAAACGCCTGGCCGAGCGCACACTGAGCCTCTACGCGATCGATTTGCACAAACTTCGGGCCCATGCCGCCGAGGCTGATCTGGCACTCGAGCAGGTTCAAAACACCCAGATCCGGCGCTGGGCCGCGCAAATGCATTCGCGCGGACGCAGCGCGCGCGGCATCGCCCTTATTTTGTCGGGCTGGCGCGGTTTTTACACTTGGCTGGGGCGTACCGATCAGGTCGCCAGCAACCCGGTGCAGGACGTGCGCGCACCCAAAGCTGGCAAACCCCTGCCCAAGGCGCTGGGGGTTGACCAAGCCATGCAGCTGGCTGACTTTGATGCCAGCACTGATGCACCCTGGCTGGTGGCCCGAGACACGGCCATGCTGGAGTTGCTCTATGGCAGCGGCTTGCGGGTGAGTGAATTGACCGGGCTGGACGTCAATGCCAGCGCCCAGGCGCGCGGCTGGATTGACCTGCAGGCAGCCCAGGCCCATGTGCTGGGAAAGGGCAGCAAGCGGCGCAGCGTGCCAGTTGGCTCCAAGGCACTGCTGGCCCTGCAGAACTGGCTGGCTGTGCGCACCCAGCAGGGCCCCATCGAGCAATTGGCGCTCTTCATCGGGCGCAGTGGCACGCGGCTGACGGCCCAGTCGGTCTGGCAGCGACTGCGCCGGCGCAGCCGCCAGGCCGGCCTGGCCATGCCGGTACACCCGCACATGCTGCGCCACTCTTTTGCCAGCCACCTGCTGCAGTCCAGCAGCGACCTGCGCGCCGTGCAAGAGCTGCTCGGGCATGCCAACATCCGCACCACCCAGGTCTACACCCGACTCGATTTTCAGCACCTCGCCCGCGCCTACGACGCCGCCCACCCCCGCGCCAAGCGCAAGCCCTGAGCACGGCCAAACTCGAGCTGATCGGTCTGCTTGGGGGCTGAATTAATTGGAATCTGACCCCAATTGTTTAACTTTTTAATGGCGCAGCCGCACCCGGAGATAATCGCGGCCCACACAAGCCACCACCCAGGATTGCCATGACACTGATTCCCGCCACCATACTCACCGGCTTTCTGGGTTCGGGCAAGACCACCCTGCTCAAGCGGGTGCTGACCGAGGCCCACGGGCAAAAAATTGCAGTTATTGAGAACGAGTTTGGCGAGGAAAACATAGACAGCGACATTTTGGTGTCTGACACCCAAGAGCAGATCATCCAGATGAGCAATGGCTGCATCTGCTGCACCATTCGCGAAGACCTGCGCGGCGCGCTGCGCGACCTGGCCGAGAAAAAGCGCACGGGCGAGCTGGTGTTTGACCGGGTCGTGATCGAGACCACCGGCCTGGCTGACCCTGGCCCGGTAGCCCAGACCTTTTTCATGGACGACGAAATTGCCGAGAGCTATTTGCTCGACTCTATTTTGACGCTGGTCGACGCCAAGCATGCCGCTGTCCAGCTCAATGACCGGCAGGAGGCACGCCGCCAAGTGGGCTTTGCTGACCAGATTTTTATCAGCAAAACTGACCTGGTGCTGCCCGCCGAGGTAGACGCCCTGATGCACCGGCTCAAGCACATGAACCCCCGAGCGCCGCAAAAAGCCGTGCATTTTGGCGATGTCGCCTTGAGCGAGGTGTTTGACCTGCGCGGCTTCAACCTCAATGCCAAGCTCGACATAGACCCGGACTTTTTGAAAGACGAGCCGCACGATCACGGCCATGCTGGCCATGACCACGGTCACGACCATGATCACCATGACCACGGGCCAGAGGAGCATTGCGACCATCCCTCGCACCAAAACCAGCAGGCCGGGCCGGGCCACCATCACCACCATGACGATGATGTCAAGAGCTTTGTGTTCAGGTCCGACAAGCCCTTTGATGCGCGTCGGCTGGAGGATTTTTTGGGCGCCGTGGTCAATATCTATGGCCCGCGCATGTTTCGCTACAAAGGCGTCTTGAACATGCAGGGCAGCGAGCGCAAGGTGATTTTTCAAGGCGTGCATCAGCTGATGGGCAGCGACCTCGGCCCGCC
>CAMATS010000099.1 GCA_945861195.1 Rhodoferax sp. OV413 | reverse complement strand
CCCGATGCCGGGGTTGCGGCTTTGGCCAGTCCGGGGCGAAGCAGCGCCGCCGTGGCTGAATTTGCTAAGTTTTCGATTCCCATCATCCTGGCTCAAAAAGGTTTGTCTGTGTGTTCTGCCGGAACCGTGTTGCGGCCAGCTCGTCCATTTGCTTTTGCTCAAGCCGGCCCTGCGCTGTGCGCAAGTCGGCCTGCTTGTTTTGCAACACCTGCTGCAAGGCCGCCAACCTGGCCCGGGCCGCCAGCCAAATATCGCGTGCGCCCGCCAGCTTGGCATCAATTTGCGCCAGCAGCCCCTGCTGCAGCAACATGGCCTGCCCGAGGCGGTCCATGAACTGGTAGTGGCCGCGCAGCAGTTCCGGGCTCACCGAGTTGCTGGCCGCCGCTAACCAGCGCGCTTGCGTCTCGTCGGCATAGTTTTGCAATTGCATCAGCTGGCCCTGTGCGGCGCTGTGCCGGTGCCGCAGCACTGTGAGGCCAGCCAAGGCCTGCTCGCTGCGTCGCGTGGCCAGGTGGAGCGCCAGGTGGACACTTTTCAGGCCTGCCATGGTTCACCCCAAGTAGCCGGTTTCACCAGAACCCACCCGCAAAATCGCGCCCTTTGGCACAACCTTGCTGTGCTGATCAGGCCGCTCATACCAGTTCTGCCTCGCTGCCCATGGCGCTGCGCATGCCTTGGCGGCTGTCTTGCAGGTTTGCCCCCTGCTGCATACCCTGCTGCAAAAATGCGTCCATGGGCTGGTTCAATTGAATGGCTTCGTCAAGCCCGGGGTCAGAGCCGCCAACATAGGCACCCAGTTGCACCAGATCCCGGCCTTTTTGATAACGCGAATGGATCGCCCTAAAACGGCGGGCCGTCTCAAAGTGCGCCGGCGAAACCACGTTGTGCATCACACGCGAAGCCGACTGTTCGATGTCAATGGCCGGGTAATGCCCCTCTTGGGCCAGCGCCCTGGACAACACAATATGCCCATCCAAGATAGCCCGGGCGGCATCGGCGACCGGGTCCTGCTGATCGTCCCCCTCGAGCAGCAGGGTGTAGAACGCAGTAATCGAGCCCACACCGTGGGCGCCATTGCCGCTGCGCTCCACCAATTGCGGCAGCTTGGCAAAGCAGGACGGCGGGTAGCCCTTGGTGGCTGGCGGCTCGCCAATCGCCAGGGCGATTTCTCGCTGGGCCATGGCATAGCGGGTGAGTGAGTCCATCAGCAGCAAGACATGCTGGCCCTGGTCCCTGAAGCTCTCGGCAATCGCTGTGGCATAGGCCGCCCCCTGCATGCGCAGCAACGGCGGGGCGTCGGCTGGCGCGGCCACCACCACCGAGCGTGCCCGACCTTCAGGCCCCAGGATGTCTTCAATAAATTCCTTCACTTCGCGGCCCCGCTCACCGATCAAACCAACCACGATCACGTCGGCCTCGGTGTAGCGGGCCATCATGCCCAGCAACACGCTTTTGCCAACGCCAGAGCCGGCAAACAGGCCAATGCGCTGCCCCCGGCCGACTGTCAGCAAAGCGTTGATGGCCCGCACACCGGTGTCAAGCGGCTGGCGCACCGGGGCCCGGTCCATGGCATTGATCGGCTGGCGGTCAAGGGCTCTCGCCACGACATGCCGCAGGGGTCCGGCGCGGTCCATGGGCTGTCCCTGCGCATCCACCACCCGGCCCAGCAGGCCCTGGCCCAAGGGCAGGCGCAGCACGCCAAAGGCCGGGGAAGTACGGGTCTGAGCGGGCTGGCCCAGGCGCAGCGGCATTGCTACTGCACCCAGAGGCTCAACCCTGGCGCCATTGGCCAGACCGTGCACATCACCGGCGGGCATCAAAAAAGCCCGGTGACCAGAAAACCCAACCACCTCGGTCAGCACCGGCGGCTGATCGGCCATGCTCACCAGGCACTGCGCGCCCACCGGCGCTCGCAGACCAGTGGCCTCGAGCACCAGCCCAGACAGGCGCATGAGCGTTCCCTGCAGCAACAAGCCAGGCCCCAGCCGGACCCGCTCGCAGGCCTCTGCCAACAACAAGCGCCAGTCCTGGCCGGCCTCAGGCGGGTTCATGGTCGCTGCTCCATGGCAGCTCAAGGCCCAAATTGGCCAGCGCCCGTCGCCAGCGCTGCTGCAGCCTGGCATCGACCACGCTGCCGGCCGATTCAACCAGGCAGCCGCCCCGCTCTATGGCTGGGTCTGACAGCAAGCTCAACTGCGCAAATTCTGCGGCCGCACCTGCCTCCAGGGCTGCATGGTCCAGGGGGTTCAAACGCACCACGGTCGGGGCAGCATCGACCAACAACAGCCCAAGCGCCTCCAGCAGCACCGGCTTGATGGCCTGTGGGTCTAGCGCGAGTTCGCGGCGCAACAAGTTGCGCGCCAGCTCACAGGCCAACTCCAGCACGCCCTGCGCAATGGTTTGTTCGGCCTCTGTCAGCCGCAGCTGGGCTGCTGCCAACAACTGGGCCAGTTGCGCGCCGGCAGCCTGCCCCTGCTGGGCGGTAAATTCAGCCATTTGCTGCTGCACCCGGGCCTGGGCCTGCAACTCACCCTGCGTCACGCCCTGGGCAAACGCCTCCTGGCGCACGACCTGGTCGCGCGCCAAGTCCGCCGACTGTTGCTCAGACCTGGCCTGCTCAAGCAGGCGGTGGCCGCGCAGGTCGACATCATCAAAACGCCACTGCCTGACCGCATCAATCTCCTCGCCCGGAACCAGGCGCGAGTAATTGCGCGTGTTCATCAGATCATTTCCTCGTCACTGCCGGTCGCAATCACGATCAGGCCTTCATCGGCCAAGCGACGCACCACCTTGAGGATTTCTTTTTGGTTAGCCTCCACCTCCGACAGCCGCATGGGCCCGCGCGAGTCAAGGTCTTCCCGGAACGACTCCCCAGCACGGGTCGACATGTTGCTGATGATTTTTTCTTTGAGCTGGGTGGGCGCAGCCTTGAGTGCGGCAATCAGGGTGTCAGTGGGCACCTCTTTGAGCATGGCCTGTATGGCACGGTCGTCGAGTTTGAGCAGGTCATCAAAGACAAACATCTTGTCCATGATTTTCTGGGCCAGCTCGGGGTCATAAATACGGATGGCCTCAATCACCGTGCCTTCCAGCGCGGTACCCAGCTGGTTGATCATTTCTGCGGCGGTCTTGACACCACCGAGCGAATTTTTGCGGGTGCCCTCGGCGCCGGCCAGGGTCTTGAACAGCACCTCATTGAGGTCTTTCAATGCCGCCGGCTGTATGCCTTCCATGGTGGCAATACGCAACATCACCTCATTGCGCTGGCGTTCACTGAAAAATTTCAAGATGGCCGCAGCCTGGTCAAAATCAACATGGACCAAAATAGCCGCCACGATTTGTGGATGTTCGTTGCGCAGCAGCTCGGCCACTGCCGGGGGATCCATCCACTTCAGGCTCTCGATACCGGAGGTATCGTCGCCGCTCAAGATCCGATCGAGCAACAGGGCCGCTTTGTCCTCACCCAGCGCCCGCTTGAGCACTGAGCGCACATAGTCTCCGGTGTCTGAAACCATCAGGCTTTGCGCCTCGGCTATGGCCGTGAACCGCGCCACCACCAGGTCTACCCGCTCGCGCGACATGGATTTGGTTTTGGCGATCGCCTCGCCAAGTTTTTGCACCTCTTTGGGCGACAAATGCTTGAAGACCTGGGACGCCTCCTCCTCGCCCAAGGACATCATCAGCACAGCAGCATCTTGCAAACTTTCTTTGGCGCTCATGGTGCTTGACTGGCCGGCCGATCAAGCGGCGGCTTCTGCATTGATCCAGGTTTTCATGATGTTGGCTACCGCAGCCGGGTTGTCCAGGGTCAGTTTTTTGGCGTTTTTAAGGGCAATGTCACCTGGGGTCGGCCCGCTGGGCAGGAGCTCGGGCTCAACTTGCGGGGCGGCAAGTTGCGGGCGCTGCGGCGTTTCAGACTCAAAGGCTTCAAAGTTGGGGTCCATTCTATTGACACGCGGCGTGGCTTTAGAAAGCGCCTGGATCACCGGTCGAATAATGCCAAAAAGCAGGAGTGCAGAAAAAATCAGCGTGCCAACTGGCCAGGCAAAGCTGCGTGCGAGGTCTTGAATCGCCGGCTGGCGCCACAGTGCAGGCTCAGGCAGGCTGAGCTTTTCTTGGGCAAACGCGGTGTTCAAAAGGTTCACGGAATCCCCGCGCTCTTTGTTGAAGCCAATGGTCTCGCGCACCAGCGCGGTCAACTTATCTATTTGCTCCGGGCTCATTGGGGTGGTGGTGATTTTTCCCTTGGCGTCGGTAACGCTTTGGTGGTTGACCACCACCGCTGCGCTGATGCGTTTAACCAGGCCGCTGCCGCCGCGCACCACCCGCACAGTTTTATCTACCTCGTAGTTGGTGATGGACTCACGCTTGGAGCCAGGGTTAGCGCTGCCAGTAGCACCTGCGCCGGCGCTCAGGGTTTGCGCTGCCCCATTGACTGGCGCACTTGGTGTGGCTGGAACCTGGTTGCTTGTGGCACCAGGAACGCCAGAAGATAGGCTGTTGGCGGCGCTGCTGCTCTCGAGCACCTGCTGGCTGCGAATCGCCAATGCGTCAGGCGCCTGATTGGGCTTGTGCAACTCAGAGGTCGATTCAGTCTGAGAGAAATCAAACTCGGCAGTCACCTGCGCCCGGGCATTGTTACGCCCAACCACGGGCTCCAAAATTTCCAGAATGCGCCGGCTGTAGGTTTGTTCAAACTGCTGGACATATTGCATTTGCTGGGCATCCCCGGCAGCAGTACTCGAGCCCTCTGCCGGGGTGGACAGCAGCTTGCCAGAATCATCAAGCACACTGACAGCGCCGGGCGCCAACTCGGGCACGCTGGACGACACCAGGTGGATGATGCCAGCGAGTTGCGAGCGGTCCAGCGAGCGCCCCGGGCTCAGGCTGATGAGCACCGAGGCAGAGGGTTTTTGCTGCTCCCTGAAAAACCCGTTCTGGTTGGGCAGCGCCAGGTGCACGCGGGCGTTCTGCACCGACGACAGTGCCTGGATAGAGCGGGTCAACTCCCCTTCAAGTCCACGCTGAAAAGACAAACGCTCCTGGAACTGGGTCATGCCAAATCGGTTGGCCTCCATCATCTCGAAACCGGCCACCGAGCCTTTGGGCAGACCCATAGAGGCCAGCCGCAGCCGCGTGTCATGCACCTTGTCAGCTGGCACCAAAATGGCACCACCCCCCTCGGCGTGCTTGTAGGGGATATTCATCTGGGACAACTGGGCCACTATGGCGCCGCCATCCTTATCGGCCAGGTTGGTGTAGAGCACCCGCCAATCGGCCTGGCGCCCCATGAACAGGCCCAGACCACCCACAATCACAAACAGCGCGATGCCCAGCACCAAGCGCAGGCGCTCGGCCGGGGCAAGGCCGGCGAGTCTTTGGTTGATGGTCGGGTTGAGGACGATTGCAGGGGCGCTGGCCATCTCGTGTTCCGGTTCTTGCTGGCCCGGTGTGGCAGCAGCTCTGGGCGCAATTATTAGGCCCTGAGGCCAAAACTTGAGCCCGAAAAGCACCGCTTTCACAGCTCACTTCGGGCTTAAGTTCGGCGCTTGCCTTGCTAGCATTCAAACCAGCCCGACACCTCTAACAGAACACAGCTGCCATGGACTTTCGCCTCACCCCAAGCACCCCGCTGGCCAGCCTGCGCCCGGCGTCAGCGCCGCGGCTGTCAACGGCCCCGCCCGCTGGCCAGGCTGACGGCGGTTTTGTCGGTGTGCTGAAAAACGCGCTCGGCTCGGTCAGCGCCGCACAAGGCGAATCGGGGCGGCTGCAGCAGGCCATGCAGCTCGAAGACCCGACGGTCAGCCTGGAGCAGACCATGGTCGCCATTCAGAAGGCACAAATCGGCTTCCAGGCCACGCTGCATGTGCGCAACCGCATGGTGCAGGCCTACACCGACATCATGAACATGCAGGTGTAACTGGCAGCCAGCCCATGCTGGTAGCGCATCAGCCACAAGCAGGGTCTGCTGCGCGCCCAAAAGCTGCTGGCCTGGCGCCCTGCTGACAACCTGGGTGTGCGCAGGCTGCTGGGCGACATTAGCCGGCTGTCATTTTGGGCCTTGACAAGTGATGCAACCCTTCTAAGAGTTTTTGAAACACTTATCGTTTCATGATATTCTTCCGTATGGATTCACAAAATTCACAGGCCACTGGTTTGGAATATTTGCTTGGATTAAATGGCAACATTGAAGTCCAGAATGATGCGGGCTACTGGGTCAAGATGGAAGTAGCGCGTGTGCCCGTAACCGCGGAACGACCCCACGGCATCAGGTACGGCCTGACACTGCATGCGCCGGATAACACCCGGCTCCTTGGTTTTGATAATGCCCATGGCGTCAAGCCAGTAGGCTCACGTTTTAAGCATGCTGTCAAAAGGTTTCCGTACGACCATCGCCATCGACACGCTCTGGACCAGGGGGTGTTGTACGAGTTTGACACGGCTTACCAGTTGGTCAGTGATTTTTATTCTGAAGTAGATCGCGTTTTGAAGGAGATCAGTCCATGAACAAGGTATTGAAGTTCGGTATTGCGCCAGTGCCTGTGCAGCGCGAGCGCACTCTGGCCATTGCAGCGGGAACACGCCAACCCGCCAAAGATGAACCCAGCGTTTGGTTTCCCACCGTGACCGCCATGGCACGGGTTCTGTCCGATGAGAATATGGCTTTACTCAAAGTCATTCGTGAGAGCCACCCAGATTCCATGGATGCCTTAGCCAAGGCGGTCGGGAAACATGCGCCCAACGTGTCGCGGTCGCTGCACACCATGGCCCAATACGGTTTGGTCAAGCTCACCAAGCATGGCCGAACCGTCATTCCGCAGGCTACATCCGAAAGGGTTACGGTTGATTTTTCCTGGGGTGGCTGACATTGCGCCGCTGGATCAAGTGATTTTCCCGAAATCAGTGTCGAGGTTGGCGAGTGACGAGCCAGGTCAAAAGGGCCCGGTTAGGAAAATTGAGGCGGCTCTTGAGACTGCGGTAGCGCTGCCAGCTCAGTGCAAAGCACCAGAGGCCGCCGGGCGCAGCAGGCGATCGAGTTCGGCCACCCAGGGCTCGGTGAGCAGGCGCACTTGCGCGTCGTTACGCAAAATTTGCTGCATGATGCGTGACTTTTCCCTGCGCTGGGTCGGGCTCATCTGGGCGTTTTTCCCAAGCTCGCGCAGTTGCTCTATCAGTATGGCGCAGGCACCCTCATGGCGCATCACCTCTTTCCAGTCTTTGCTCTGGGCGGCCTCGAGCATCTGCACGCTGGCAGCCTCGATGGCCACATAACAGTCAAACAGATTGGCAGGCATGTCAGGCGTCCAGTCTGGTGCGTGGGGCTGCAGCGGCGTCGGCGATTGGGCCAATTTGCCGCCACGCGTCCGCCACTTTTTCAATCAGGCCGCGCACTTCGAGCAGCATGGCGTCGCTGTTCAAGGCATTGGCGCGGGTGAGTTGCATGATGCAGTAGTCGTAGAG
>CAMATS010000098.1 GCA_945861195.1 Rhodoferax sp. OV413 | reverse complement strand
GCGAGGGCAGGCTCCAGCTTACTTGTCTACCCAGGTGGTCCGAACAAAGGTCCGGATATTGGCGGCCAAGGGCACATAACCTTTGACATATTTACGCCAGGCCTCCCAGCGCAGAGGGTACTGGTAAATCTGCAGGATGTAGGCTTGGTCCGCAATGTGTTTCTGAATTTGCTGGTAGGCGGCAGCCCGTTTGGTGTTGTCCAAAATAGCTCGCGCGTCCTCAATCAGTTTGTCCAGCGGCGCGTCCGCCATGCCAATACCCTTGCCTTGAGACCCGGTGGACAAGAGCCGCGAAACAATGGCGTCCGGGTCGGGGCTCCAACTCAGCGCGATCGACATCAGGCCGAAGTCGCCCTTGAGCCAAAGGCCAATCAGGGGCGCGGTCTCCATGGGCTTGATGTTGACCTTGATGCCGGCCGCAGCCCACTGCTGCTGCAGCACCTGGGCACATTGAACATCCAGGGCATTGGCGGCCACCACGATGTAGTCGCCCAGGTCAATGCCGTTGGGGTAGCCGGCCTCTGCCAGCAGCTTTTTGGCGGCCGGCACATCGGTTTTGTAATAGGGCATAGGCCCGACCCCATCGTAGCCACCAACCTGGCTCTCCGGCACCATGGCCCCGACCTTGCCCGAGCCGCCCAACACGGTCTGCAGGCAGGCCTTGCGATCAGTCGCCAGGCTGAGCGCACGTCGCACCCGGACATCATTGAACGGCTTGGCTTTCATGCTCATCCAAACCGGGAAGGTACGCGAGGTCTTGCCGGGCGCAGACACCAGATCGGGCGACGATTTGACAATCTGGGCCGACACCTTGGGGTCCTTGAACCAGGTCATGTCGATCGCCTTGGATCGCAAGGCCGACGATATGGACGCCTGGTCTTTGAAAAACTTGAACACCACCGTGCCCAAGTAGGGTTGTTTGTCTTCGTAGTAGTTGCGGTTGGCTTTCAGGGTGAACTGCTGATTGGGCTCATAGGACTCGAACACAAAGGGCCCGGTGCCCACCGGCTTGGTTTTGAGATCAGCCACACCTCTGGGCACGATCACACCATTGGGGTTGGTTGCCAGGTAGCTTAAAAATGTGGCGCTGGGTGCCTTGAGCTCAAACTTCACGGTGAAGGGATCAATCACCGTGACCGCCTTGATGCCCGAGAAAAGGGTGGCACTTGGACTCGCCGTGGCGGGGTCCAGAATTCGGTCAAAGGTGTACTTCACATCTTCGGCCGTGAAGTCTTGCCCGTTGTGGAACTTGACACCCTGGCGCAGGCGAATGATGTACGTGGTGTCATTGGGCGCGATGTAACCGGCCGCCAGGTCAAGCTCGACCTTCATGTCTGCGCTCCAGCGGAACAGGCCCGAGTACAGCAGGGCCGTGAAGTCGTAGGAGGAGTAAGCCGTCAGGGTGACCGGGTCCAGCCCAATCGGGTCGGCGTCTGCCCCGATCACAAGTGTGCCGCCGAGCTTGGGACTGCCGGACTGGGCGTTGGCCAGAGGCCCCAGTGTTGCTAGCGTGCCGCTTACCGCTAGGCGCAGCAGGCTGCGCCGTTGCAGGCTCTGCGCTGCAAGGAAGTTAGCCTCATCGGCCAAGGTTGACTCATTGATTCGAGTTGCCACAGTGCATCCTTCCAAGGTTATGGGGCAAAGAGACCCGGTCACACGTTTTTTTCAATAATAGCCAGAGGTCCGGTAGACGACGCTGGCAAACATGTTTCATGGTACGGAACGGCACCCCGGTCCCAACCGATGGATGGCGCTGGCACAGACAGTGCCCTTCCATCAAAATGGCAAGGGTCGCCCGCCCCTGAGGAATAGCCCGTCATGATCCGAATCGCCACCGCTGGTTTCCAGCATGAGTCCAATACTTTTTCTTCGGTTCCGGCCAGCCTTGAGATGTGGCGCCGTGCAGGCATTTTGGAAGACGCGGAGGCCATCCGCGCCGAATACGCCAGTTCGCAATCCACGCTGGCCGGGTTTTTTGCCGTGGCGGCCGAGGAGACTGGCGTCGAGCTGGTGCCGCTGTTTTTTACCCGCCTGATGCCGATGGGGGCCATGACGCCCGAGGCAACGACGTTCATTTTTGACAAGATCATTGCGGCCCTGCGGGACCAAGGGCCGTGGGACGCGGTGCTGCTGCCGCTGCACGGTGCCGCGGTGTCTGAGACCTGGCGCGATGCCGATGGCGAACTGGTGCGCCGCGTGCGCGAGGCAGTAGGCCCGAACGTGCCCATCGGCGTGGCGCTGGACATGCATGCCAATGTGTCGCCGCAGTTGGTCGCCAATGCCACGGTGGTCACGGTGTATCAGACCAACCCGCACATTGATGCCTATGCCCAGGCACGGCACTGCGCCGAGCTGGTGCTGCAAACCGTCAGAGGGCGTATCCGGCCCACCTGCGCCCTGGCCATGCCGCCACTGGTGGTCAACATCCTGTGCCAGGGCACGGACGACGCACCCATGCGAGACCTCTTGAAGCTGGCCCAGGCCCAAGGCGCCAGATCCGGCGTGTTGTCGGTCAGCGTGGTGGAAGGCTATCCCTATGCCGATGTGCCTGAAATGGGCATGTCCTTCATCGCCGTGACCGACCACGATGCCGCGCTGGCCCAGGACGTGGTGCAAACACTGGCGCTGGCGGCCTGGGACATGCGGGCCGAGTTGAACCACGGCACAGCGTCCATCGACGAGGCCCTGCTGCAGGCACAGGCTGCGCCGGCGGGCCCGGTGGTGCTGTTCGATGTGGGTGACAACGTGGGCGGCGGCAGTCCGGGTGACTCCACCTTGATCTTGCACGCCGCACGCCGGCTGGGCATTGCCGAGCTGCTGCAAGCTGTTTGTGACCCCGAGGCGGTAGCCCTGGCTCAGGCCGCCGGTGTGGGTGGCCGCATCACGGCAGCAGTGGGGGGCAAGAGTGACAGCCTGCACGGCAAGCCGTTTGCCATCAGCGGTGTGGTGACCGCACTTTCAGACGGCACCTATGAAGAAACCGGCCCAACCCACGGCGGTTTTCGCTTCTTTAATGATGGTGCGAGTTGCGCGCTGCGCACCGATGATGGCTACCGCCTGGTGCTGACTTCGCGCAGCGCCGGCTCGGCCAGCCTGCAGCAGTTCCGTGCGCTCGGCATAGAACCCACGGCCCTGAAGATCATTGTGGCCAAAGGGGTGCACTCGCCCCGGCCTGCCATGACGCCCATTGCCAAGGCCATGATCTGGGTGGCCAGTGCCGGGGTGACCTCGGCCGACCTGTCGACCTTTAGCTACCAACATCGCAGGGTACCCTTGTACCCGTTGGAGCCCGATACCGTCTGGCCCTGAATTGCCGTTGGGTTTGGCAGCCAACAGCATCAAAGCCCTGACGAGGGTTCGTCTATTTTGTGACCCACCGGGCTTTGCCAGCTGCTGATCGATTTGCAATGTACAGGTTTCACGCTCGTTCAGCGATGACGCTGATGACCTAAGCACAGTCAGCGCCCCCAATGAGCCTGAAAATCAAAAGACAACTGCCGGTGGTGTCGGATCGACAGCAGGTAAATGGGGGCACCGAAACGTGCGTACAGCACCAGGTAGTGCGACATCACGTATTCGCGTATCTCGCCATCCTTGGCAATCACATTGAGCTTGCGTTTGAGCACGTCCATCCCGTTGCTGGCCTCTACCGAGCGGATGGGGCGTTCAAAGAACAACCGACCCATGCCGGGAAAGCGTTCAAGGTTCGGAATGACGGTGTCGGTGAGCTCGTCCAGCAGCGCATCAAATGCCTGCGGTGCGTTGGCCTCCAGCAAGAACGCTTCCGCCTGACCGAGATTGCGCTCGAAGTTCGCAGTAAGCTTGACAAGGTGCTGGCTTGTCACGGTGCGGGCGCTGCTCAGGCTTGGGCTTTAGCAGCGCGGCGGCGCTTCAACGCGCTCAAGGTGTTAAGCGCGTCTTTCACTTTGCCACTGGCAATGTCGTCCAAGCCCTTGCCAGCATCGTCAATCAGCAGCAGGTGAATGCGCTCGCGCTCCAACTGGTGGTAGTAGTCCAGCCGTTGGGAGTCAATGATGGCGACATAACTTTCGCCATTCTTGGTGATGATCTTTTCGGCACCGGCCTTGACCTGTTCAACCAGGTCGGACAGGGTGGCCCGCGCCTGAGTGAGTGGGATCACATCGCTTGCAGTAAATGCCATGACATTCTCCGATAGGTTGATAAGTGTACATAATACTGTGCATTATGCAAATGTAGTCCATGCCAATGCGGTCCCGCCCACGTTTTTCCTGTGAGCTCAGCGCCCCATCAAAAAAGATCAACTTCTTGACCGACGCTTTCATGAACCCTTCAGCCAGCAAGCCCGACAAACACCTGTTGCACATCGTCGTTGTCGTCAATGGCGGCCAAGAAGGCCTCGACTTCTTCCAGCTGCTCGGGGCTCAGGCTGGCCGGGTCCACCGGGTTCTTGGCCTTGTAGCCAAGCTTGGCTGACAGCACCTTGAAACTCTGCGCCGGCAGTGCCCGGCTCACCAGGTCCAGGTCGCCCGGGTCGGTCAAAAACAGCGTGGTACCGGCTTCTTCACCAGGCTCCAGGTCTTGCGCGCCAGCCTCGATGGCGGCCATGTCCGGGTCGGCACCGGCCACGGCCGGCTCGGCCTCGATCATGCCCAGGTGATCAAAGTCCCAGGCGACTGAGCCCGCTGTGCCCAGTTGCCCCTTGCGGAACAGCACCCGCATCTCCGGGGCGGTGCGGTTCACGTTGTCGGTCAGGCACTCCACCATCACCGCCACCCGGTGCGGAGCAAAGCCTTCGTAGATCACGTGCTCAAAGTTCACCGTCTCGCCGGTGAGACCAGCGCCTTTCTTGATGGCCCGCTCCAGGGTCTCTTTCGGCATGGAGACCTTGCGCGCCTGCTCCACCACCAGCCGCAAGCGGGCGTTGGAGGCCGGGTCGGCGCCGCTGCGTGCGGCCAGCATGATGTCCTTGGACAATTTACCGAAGATGCGGCCCCGGGCATTGGCGGCGAGGTTTTTGTGTTTGGCTTTCCACTGTGCGCCCATATTGGCAGTTTCCTTGTTGTGATCGGTGCGGTTTCAGATCCAAAACGGATCGAGCCGACTGGCAAAGCCAGGCAGGTCTTCAAAATACGGCAATGCACCACCCTCAATGGCTTGAAACTGCCAGTTGGCGCGGCCAGCCACCGTGTGGCGTCCCTGGTAGTCGGTGAAGTCGCCGCGCGTGGCCATACTCACCCAGACCGGGCCGTCGAGCGTTTCGTACAGGGTGTTGATGTCGGCACTGAACAAAAAAGCCGACACAAAATAAAAGGGCGCGTTGGACGCTCCAGGCTGCCGGGCGGTGTGTACGCAATAGCGCCACAGCGCTTCGTCAATGGTCTGGCCGCCCCAAGTGCGCTGCAAAAAATAGCGCACCACGCCCGGCCGGGTCAGCGTGTTGAAGATGCCCTGGCGCCAGCCGTTCCAGGTGAACAGTCGGTACAACCAGGGCAAGCCCAGTGTTGAACCTGCCCGGCCATAACGCAGTTTGGCGCCCCGAAAACCAGTTGGGCTGACCAGTGCCAGCCGTCGGATGCTGTGCGGCGCCTCGCATTTGGCACGGGCAGCGAACTCGCCCGCCAGCGACACCGCCAGCACATCGACCGCAGTGCCGCCCTGTTCGGCCTGGATGATTGCTATGGCGGCGTGCAAGGCGTCGGTCATCAGGCGCGGCGTGTAGGGCCGATCACTGCGGTCGGAAAAACCAAAACCCGGCAACTCCAGCGCATACACCGCGCGCTGCTGGCTGTAGTGCGCAAACAAAGGCGCGATCTCGGCTGCCGACGCCGCGGCATTGACGCTGTGCACCAGCAGCAAGGGCGGCAGCCCGCTGCCAGTGCCCTCGGGCTGGTCGCTGTACAAGCTAAGTGGGCCGGCGGCTGAGTCCAGGTCTCTGCGTTTGGCAGGCAGGGCGGGCGTCAGCGGCGATCCGGTTGACAAAGGGTGGAGCATGCCCAATGGTAAGGGCATACATCGGAGTAGCCGGTGAGCGCCCTTCAGTAACCCGACTGTTTATCCACCACATTTGCCAATGCTTCACCGCGACTAAAACAACCCAGGTTGGTAATGAAAAACCGCATCGCATCATCAACCCAGGTCTGGGTGTGGTCTGCACAATGCGGCGACAGCAGCAGATTGTCCATGGCGTAAAACGGGTGATCCTGGGGCAGGGGTTCCTGGTCGAACACGTCCAGGGCGGCGCCGCGGATGGATTTGCTGCGCAGGGCTGCCAGCAGCCCTGCCTCGTCGACCACTGGGCCGCGTCCCACGTTGATCAGCACACCAGAGGGTTTCATCGCGCCAATAGCCGCGGCGCCAACCAGGCCCCGGGTGTCGGGCGTCAAGGGTGCTGCCACCACCACATAGTCGCTGCGGCGCATCAACTCCAAAATATCTGACTGGCCCATCACCTCGTCGACAAGGTTGTCGGCCCGGGACTTGTCAGGCTGGCGTCGCAGCGCGATCACCTGCATGCCCAGGCCCTTGGCCTGCGCCGCTGCGGCACGGCCGATGTCACCGTAGCCAACAATGCCCATAGTCCTGCCGTGCAGTTCCTCGACATCAAACTGCTCCCAGCGGCCGGCTGCCTGGTTACGCAGCATGCGACGAAAATCTTTGGCAAAAAACAACATGGCTGCTGCAACAAACTCACCAAGCGAGCGGCTGTAGACGCCGCTGCTGTTGGTCAGTGGCACGGGGCTCTCCACCAGGGCGGGGAACAACAGGGTGTCGAGCCCGGCCGCCCGTGTATGCACCCAGCGCAGCTTGGGTGCCATAGCGAAAACCTGTTGCACCAGGCTTCGCGAGGCAGACCACACCAGCATGGCGTCGGCAACCGGGGCGGCTTGCTCGAACAGTTCCGGGCTCTGTCCGACAACGATGTTGGTCATAGCGCGCAAAGGATCGAGCATTTTCAGTTGCGGCTCGGCCGGGTCGGCGAGCACGAGCAGATTAACGGTATCTTTTTGCATGGGGTCCAGCTCCTTCTATTTTTAGCTTTTCAATATTGATCTTAATCGCTGCAGTGCGCTACCCTTGAGACCCTACCCTTTGAGCACCAAATCCAACATGTCCAACATGCCCAACCCGACGATGCCCTCACCCTGGTTTGATGGCTTTGAGCGCCGTGACTTTGCGCTGACCCAGGCCACACTGCACGCCCGCGTGCCGCGCGATGCACCTGACGGCCGCCCAGCCTTGCTGCTGCTGCACGGTTTCCCGCAAACCCATGCCATGTGGCAGCGGGTAGCGGCCCGGCTGGCCCAGGACTTTTATTTGGTGATGCCAGACCTGCGCGGCTATGGCGACTCCAGCAAACCGGCGGGCCTGCCCGACCACAGCAACTACAGCAAGCGGGCCCTGGCACAAGACATGGCTGACTTGATGGATGCGCTGGGCGTGGCACGCTTTGCGGTCTGCGGCCATGACCGGGGCGGACGGGTGGCGCACCGGCTGGCACTGGACCACCCGGGCCGGGTGAGTGGCCTGTGCGTGATTGACATCG
>CAMATS010000097.1 GCA_945861195.1 Rhodoferax sp. OV413 | reverse complement strand
CGGGTCAGCCAGCGGGCAAGCTCAGGGTGGTTGGCAACCTGCCTTACAACATTTCCACACCTATTTTGTTCCATTTGCTCGACCATGCCCCGCACATCGAAGACCAGCACTTCATGTTGCAAAAAGAGGTGGTTGAGCGCATGGTGGCGCGACCGTCTAGTGCAGCCTATGGTCGCCTGAGCGTGATGTTGCAATGGCGCTATGCCATGGAAAATGTCCTGATGGTGCCGCCGCACAGTTTTGCACCGCCGCCCCGAGTCGACAGCGCCTTTGTGCGCATGCTGCCCCTCAGCGCACCCCTGCACCTGCAGGTCACCGTGTTGAGCGAGCTGGTTCAGGTGGCATTCAGTCAGCGCCGCAAACTGTTGCGCCACACCCTGGGCCGATGGCTGGAGGCCCGGGCCTTCGGTGGTGAGTTTGACCTGCAGCGCCGCGCCGAAGAGGTGTCGGTACCGGCTTACCTGGCCTTGGCCAGGCAGATCCAGGACCAAACCGAGCCAACATAGCCGCGCCGATAGCCCGAAAAAAAGGCCCACCGAGGTGGGCCTGCTGGCTTGAACGCCGGGCAGCCGAACTCAGGCTGCGGTCAGCCAGTAAGCTGAGTTGAAGGGGCTGCTCATGCGCAGCGCCTGTGCCGAGACATCCAACAACTTGTCAGTCGGCATTTTTTCCCCGGTTTCGGTACTGAGTTCAATTCCCGTGACGCTGGACGTGTTGGTCAGGTCACCTTTTGCCTGGTTCGCCCGTTCTGCTTGGCTGGTTTGTGCAGAACGGGCTACAGAAAAGAATAGAAACATCGGAAAGGTATCTTTCGGTCCCCCCAGAAATCCGACGCGTCTCTGAAGATATCGAGCAGTTGCTCCCGTGCTTCTTTGTCAAAGCGGGCGTGTGCCGGAATATGTTCAAGCACCACAATAAAGCCGGGCTGCAGCCCAGACTTATGCAGCGGATCGGTGATGCCGTCGTAGAGGGCATCAAAATTCTTGCCCACATGCGCCGACAGCATGAACTGCTGCCCAATCAGGTCGAGCACTTCTTGTTTGGTCTGGGCATTGGCCAGGTTGGCGTAGAGAAAATGCTGGCCCAGGGTTTGAGCCGCGTCTTGCAGTTCCGGCACCCTAAAGGCGCGAATCGACTGCACTATATTACTGCGCACGCCCCGCAACGGCGTTTCTACTGCGGGGCTGATTGGCGCCCCCTTGTCTTGACGAAGTGGCATAGCCATTCCACCTTCACTTTCTTGATCAAATAACATAAACATGCGACCTAGGGTGCGATCCTGCGAAAACTCGCATAGTGATCAGCGGTATAAAAGCAGGCGTCTGGCGTCTTGGGCGGCCCGCCGCACACAAGTCGCCTGGCGCCACGGTTGCTCGCGCCCGGCGTGGGCACCGTGTATTCCCGGTAATAGCCGCGCTTTTGGCTTGGCAGCAGACGCTCCCGATTACCAAACACACTGCCATCTTTGTCATACGCAAACGGACCGCCTTGCATCACAAGTGCGTGCACCTGAACCCCTTGCACAGGCAAATCGGCCAATGCGATGGGGGCCGTGGGGTCTGTAGCCGTAGGCCCTTTGGCCTGCGCACCCAGGGCTAAAAAACCCAGCAATACCCCGGCTAACACCCACTTTTGACCAGCAAAACGCAACATCTAACAACTTTTAACGACGCCTCGGGTTAACCCGAGGGGGTAGTGTCGTGTATTTGCCATAAAAAAGCAAGGGATTGCTGAAAATTTAAGCAAAAAAACGCCCGTGCCTTTATGTTAGCGGGCGCGCACTTGTAGTATTTGCTCTAAATATCAGCGTGTTGCGTTAGCGTCGGCCACAGTGAGGGCGGTCATATTGACAATCCGCCGCACTGTGGCGCTAGGCGTCAGAATATTCACCGGCTGAGCTGCGCCCAGCAGAACCGGACCAATCGCGATATTGCCGCCGGCTGCAGTTTTGAGCAGGTTATAGGAAATATTGGCCGCATCGATGTTGGGCAAAACCAGCAAATTCGCATCGCCCGCCAAGGTGCTGTTAGGCATCAGTTTGGCGCGCGCCTGCCCGTCTAGCGCCATATCACCGTGCATTTCTCCATCCACCTCCAGCCATGGAGTGCTCGAGCGCAGCAGCTCAAGGGCCTGGCGCATTTTGACGGCGCTGGGCTGGTTGCTGCTGCCAAAGTTGGAATGCGATAGCAGCGCTGCTTTGGGGCGTATGCCAAAGCGCATCATTTCTTCTGCCGCCATGGTGGTGATTTCGGCGAGTTGTTCGGCGCTTGGGTCGTAATTGACATGGGTGTCGACCAGAAACACCTGCCGCTCGGGCAACAACAAGCCGTTCATGCAGGCATAGGTTTTGACGCCCGGTCGCAGGCCGATGACCTGGTCGATGTACTGCAGGTGCAGGCCGGTGGTGCCCCAGGTGCCGCAAATCAGGCCGTCTGCGTAGCCTTTGTGCACCAGCATGGCAGCGATCAGGGTAAGACGCCGGCGCATTTCAATTTTTGCGACCTGAACGGTGACGCCCCGGCGCTCTGTCATCGCATGGTAATTTTGCCAAAAATCGCGGTAACGATGGTCGTCTTCAATGTTCACGACATCGTAGTCGTGTCCTGGGCGCAGGCGCAGGCCAAACTTCTCTATCCGAACGGCAATCACCGCCGGGCGGCCAATCAGGGTGGGGCGGGCCAGCCCCTCGTCGACTACGATTTGCGCAGCACGCAGCACCCGCTCCTCCTCACCCTCGGCATAGGCGATTCGGTTTTTCAGGCCTTTTTTGGCGGCCGCATAAATCGGCTTCATCACGGTGCCAGAGGCATAGACAAAGCTTTGCAAGCGCTCTCGGTAGGCGTCCATGTCGGCAATCGGGCGCAGCGCCACACCGCTGTCGGCTGCGGCCTTGGCCACCGCTGGCGCGATTTTCATCATCAGGCGTGGATCGAATGGCTTGGGAATCAGGTACTCGGGGCCAAAAGTCAGGTCTTCGCCGGCATAGGCTGCGGCCACCACTTCGTTTTGCTCGGCCTGCGCGAGTTCGGCAATGGCGCGAACAGCAGCGATTTCCATTTCGGCGCTGATGGTTGAGGCGCCGGCATCCAGCGCGCCGCGAAAAATATACGGAAAACAAAGAACATTATTGACCTGGTTGGGGTAGTCGGTGCGGCCGGTGGCCATCACCGCGTCGTTGCGCACGGCTTTGACTTCTTCGGGCGTGATCTCGGGTGTCGGGTTGGCCAGGGCAAAAATAATCGGGCGTGCCGCCATGCTGGCGACCATGGCGGGCTTGAGCACACCGGCCGCTGAGAGACCGAGAAAAACATCGGCCCCGGCAATGACCTCGCCCAGAGTCCGGGCGTCGGTTGTTTGGGCGAATTCCACCTTGTCTTGGTCCATCAACTCGGTGCGCCCGGTATACACCACACCGGCCAGATCAGTGACAAAAATATGCTGGCGCGGAAGGCCCAGTTTGACCAGCAGCTTCAGGCAAGCCAGGGCCGCCGCACCGGCGCCAGAGGTCACCAGCTTGATTTGCTGCAGATCTTTGCCAACCACCTTGATCGCATTGAGCAGGGCCGCACCCACGACGATGGCAGTACCGTGCTGGTCGTCGTGGAAAACCGGTATTTTCATGCGCTCGCGCAAGCGCCGCTCGACATAAAAACAGTCTGGCGCTTTGATGTCTTCCAGGTTGATTCCACCAAAAGTGGGCTCGAGCGAGGCGATGATGTCCACCAGTTTGTCGAGATCATGTTTTTCGTTGATCTCGATGTCAAAGACATCGATGCCGGCAAACTTTTTGAACAGCACCGCCTTGCCCTCCATCACCGGCTTGGCGGCCAGGGGCCCAATGTCGCCGAGCCCGAGGACGGCGGTGCCATTGGTGATCACCGCCACCAAGTTACCGCGGCTGGTGTACTGAAAGGCCTTGTTCGGGTCTTTGACGATTTCCTCGCAAGGCGCTGCAACACCGGGCGAATAAGCCAGGGCCAGGTCATGCTGGTTGACCAACTGCTTGGTCGCTGCAATGGCGATCTTGCCCGGTGTGGGGAATTCGTGGTATTCCAGCGCGGCACGGCGCAACTGAGCGTGTTTGTCTTCGGCGTTGGGCTTGTTGTCTGGCATGTTTGTCTCCTGCAGCGTCCAGTATCAAACCAAAGCCGATGGGTCGCCGGACGACGGGTCATTGTAGGTCGCCCCAAGCCTTGAGCTGCCTTCTTGCACACGCAGCGCTGGCCCGTCAGCGGGGTGCCCTCTAGATGTCGACGGCTTCGAAGTCGGCCTTGGCTACACCACAGTCCGGGCAGGCCCAGTTGGCCGGAACATCGGCCCAAGCAGTGCCCGGGGCAATGCCTTCTTCCGGCAGGCCGGCTGCCTCGTCATAAATAAAACCGCAAACAATGCAAATCCAAGTCTTCATAAGCAACTCCAAAAACAAAATGCATGGCGCACTGCCGATGTCAATCGGCCGCCAGCACCGGTACCCGCTGGGCCAGTGCGCACATCAGCTCATAGCCCAGTGTGCCAGCAGAGCTGGCGACCTCGTCAATGTCAAGCAGGGCACCCCCGCTGGCGCGCCCCCACAGCGTCACTTCGCTGCCCAGTGCCGGCTGCTGGCCGGCCGCCAGCAGGGGCTCAAGATCGACGCTGAGCATGTCCATGCTGACCCGACCGAGCGTGCGGGTGCGCAGGCCCTGCACCAGCACGGGCGTGCCGGTGGGGCACAGGCGCGGATAACCGTCGGCATAGCCGCAGGCCACAATGCCGATGCGCATAGGCGCTGTTGCCGTGAAAGCAGAGCCATAGCCCACGCTTTGCCCGGCCAGCAGCTCCTGTGTGGCGATGATTTTTGAGGCCAGCGTCATGGCCGGCGCCAAGCCCCAGTCGCTGGCGCTGCCCTCGGGGAAGTCTGGCGCACTGCCATACAGCGCGACGCCAGGGCGTACCCAGTCTGATGCGCTTTGCAACTCGGCGTGGCCATGGGCTGCCGCGGCGCTGGTCGGATGCCGCAGACTCGCCGCGCTGTTGCTCAGGCTGCGCTCGCCCGGCAGATCCCGGGTCGCAGCGGCAAAGACCGCCATTTGCGCAGCAATGCCAAGCGGTCCATCGGCGTCGCTGAAATGGGTCATGAGGGATATTTCGTCGACCTGGGGCAGCGCGTTGAGGCGGCTCCATGCGGCGCGGTAGCGCCCGGGCGGGAAGCCCAGTCGGTTCATGCCCGAGTTCATCTTCAAAAAAACCCGGTGCGCCAGCTTGGTTTTGTGTGCCGCCAGCATATCGATCTGCTCGCCACAGTGCACCACATGCCACAGGTCCAGCCGCGAGCAAAGCTCGAGGTCGCGCTGTTCAAACACGCCCTCGAGCAGCAGGATGGGCCCGCGCCAACCCAGGGCTCGTACCCGCTGTGCCTCCTCGAGGTCGAGCAAGGCAAAGCCATCGGCCCCGCGCAGACCGTCAAAAACCCGCTCGATGCCGTGTCCGTAGGCATTGGCCTTGACCACCGCCCAGACTCTGGCATCTGGCGCAGCGGCGCGCAGGCGTGCCATATTGGCGCGCAGTGCATCGGTGTGAACGGTGGCAGTAATGGGGCGGGGCATAGAACGCGAGGGGCTGGTCTGACTGCCTATTTTGGCACCGCAAGCCCATGATATAACCCGGTACCTCCGGGAGACCTATGCTCAAACCAAGCGCAAGTGCCATCGTGCAGACTGGCCAAAGTTCATGAAGCGCGGCTTTTTCACCATCATGTCAGCGCAGTTTTTCAGCTCGCTGGCTGACAACGCCTTGTTTGTGGCGGCGGTGCAATTGTTGCGCACCAGCCAGGCGCCCGAGTGGCAGCAGGCTGCCTTGGTGCCCATGTTCGCCTTGTTTTATGTGGTGTTGGCCCCGTTTGTGGGTGCGCTCGCCGACTCGATGCCCAAGGGCCGGGTGATGCTGATCAGCAATTTCGTCAAGGTGCTGGGTTGTTTGCTGATGCTGTTTGGCACCCATCCCCTCATGGCCTATGCGCTGGTTGGCCTGGGTGCGGCGGCCTACTCACCGGCCAAGTACGGCATCCTGACCGAGCTGCTGCCGGCCTCTCAGCTGGTCAAGGCCAACGGCTGGATCGAAGGCCTGACCATTGCATCCATCATCTTGGGCGTTTTGCTGGGCGGGCAGTTGGTGGGCCCAATGTTGTCGCCGTGGCTGCTGGCCCTAGACCTGCCCTTGATCAGCACCAACATCGACACAGCGCCTGAAGCGGCCATATCGGTTTTGATTTTTATTTATTTGCTGGCAGCCTGGTTCAACACCCATATTCCGCTGACTGGAGTGCCCCTGCGCCCCTTGCCAAAACGAGTTTGGAGCCTGCTGCCTGATTTCTGGTCTTGCAACAGACTGCTTTGGCGTGACCGCCTGGGGCAGATTTCGCTGGCTGCCACCACGCTGATCTGGGGCGTGGCGGGCAATTTGCGATTCATCGTGCTGGCCTGGGCCTCGGTGGCCTTGGGCTATTCCGTCACCCAGGCCTCGGCCCTGCAGGGGGTGGTGGCGATTGGCATGGCGGTGGGGGCGGTGGTGGCATCGATGCGCATGCGCCTGGAGGACGGGCCGCGCGTCATCACCCTGGGCATTGGCATGGGACTGTTGATTATTCTGCTGATTTTTATTGACAACGTCTGGCTGGCCGCACCCTTTTTGATCCTGCTTGGCGCACTGGGTGGTTTTCTGGTGGTGCCCATGAATGCCCTGCTGCAGCACCGCGGCCACAACCTCATGGGCGCCGGCCGCTCGATCGCGGTGCAAAACTTCAACGAGCAGGCCTGCATCCTGGTGCTGGGCGCCGCTTACAGTTTTGCCACCGGCATGGGCCTGCCCACTTTTGCTGCCATCACGGCGTTCGGCTTGGTGATTGCCGCAGTCATGTGGTTGATCAAACGTTGGCACGCGCGCAACTGCGTGGTGCACCGTGAAGAGATTGAGCGGCTGCTCGAAGTGGCCCGCAACGACAAGATGCACGGTTGATGCCCGCAGGGCTGCTGGCCGTTGCGGCACTGTTGCTCAACGCCCTTGTTTATGGGCTGTTGTGGTGGCCGTTTCGCGAACTCCAGGCGCAAGGCCTGCACCCGCTGTGGGCTACGGCCCTGGTTTACTTGATCGGTCTGGCCGGTCTGCTGCTCCTTTATCCGCGGGCCTGGCCGGCCCTGCTGCGCCATCCCATGCTGTACCTGCTGGTGCTGGCAGCGGGCCTGACCAATGTCGGTTTCAACTGGTCGGTCACCGTCGGCGATGTGGTGCGCGCTGTGTTGCTGTTCTACCTGATGCCGGCCTGGGTGGTGCTGCTGGCCTGGCCCCTGTTGGGCGAGCGGCCCACAGCAGCGAGCCTGTTGCGGCTGGCCCTGGCATTGGCCGGCGTGCTGCTGGTGCTGCAAACACCCGGTGCGCTATGGCCGGTGCCAGAAAGCCTGGCCGACTGGTTGGCCCTGATGGGCGGCTTTTGTTTTGCACTCACCAATGTGCTCTTGCGCAAACTCCACGACACGCCTGAGGAGGCGCGCATGCTGGCCATGTTTTTGGGCGGCGCAGTGAT
>CAMATS010000096.1 GCA_945861195.1 Rhodoferax sp. OV413 | reverse complement strand
CACGGGATTCGCAGCGGCCGCGTCAAGCCTGGCCAGACCCTCATGCTCGAGGGCGTGGGTGGCGGCTTGGCCTGGGGTGCGGTGCTTCTTGATCTGTAGCAGCCGAGTCTTGTTTGTGCTTGCCGACTGCTTGTTGACCCTTGTTTTTGTGCAATAACATGACTCCTTTTGCCTTTGTTTTTCCAGGTCAGGGTTCGCAGTCTGTCGGTATGCTCAACGCGTGGGGAGATCATCCGGCGGTACACCAGGCTGTTCAAGAGGCCTCGGATGCGCTGGGGGAGGACCTCGCAGCCCTGATTGCCCAAGGTCCCAAAGAGATGCTCTCCCTCACCACCAACACCCAGCCTGTGATGTTGCTGGCAGGGGTCGCAGCGTACCGGGTCTGGACTGCTGAGACCGGCCTTGCGCCGGCAGCGGTGGCGGGCCACTCCTTGGGTGAATATTCGGCGCTGGTGGCCGCCGGGGTGCTGACCCTGTCCGAGGCTGCGCCGCTGGTGCGTTTTCGTGCCCAGGCCATGCAGGACGCCGTGCCGGTAGGCGCGGGTGCCATGGCGGCCGTTTTGGGCATGGAGGCGAGTGGCGTGATAGCGGGCTGTGCCTTGGTGACAGCCGAGTTCGAGGCCGGCTCCGGCGAGGTGGTCGAGGCAGTCAACTTCAACGACCCGGCACAAACGGTGATCGCTGGCAGCAAGGCGGCGGTCGAGCGTGCCTGCGAGCGGCTCAAGGCCGCTGGCGCCAAACGGGCCCTGAGCCTGCCGGTGTCGGCCCCGTTCCACTCTCGCTTGATGCGCCCGGCGGCCGAGCGCCTGCGCGAGCGACTCGCCACACTGGACCTTCGACCACCACAAATCCCGCTGATCAACAATATTGATGTGGCGGTGCAAACCGATCCCGCACAGATCCGTGATGCGCTGGTACGTCAGGCCTTCGGGCCGGTGCGCTGGGTCGAATGCGTGCTGGCCATCAAAGCCCGTGGCCTGAGCAGCCTGGTCGAGTGCGGTCCCGGCAAGGTGCTGGCTGGCCTGGTCAAACGCATTGACCCGGCGCTCACTGGCTACGCCATGTGTGACCCCGGCACCTTGGCCGATGTGAGAGCTGCATTGGCATGAGCCACACTGAATTCGCTGGTCAACTGGCCCTGGTCACCGGTGCCTCCCGAGGCATTGGTGCGGCGATTGCACTCGAGTTGGCAGGCCGAGGTCTGCTGGTTGTTGGCACTGCCACCACCCCCGATGGAGCGAGCCGAATCAGCGAGGCCCTGTCGGGCTTTGCCGGCTGCCAGGGGCGTGTTCTGGATGTGCGCGACGCGCCAGGCGTTGATGCGCTGATTGCCGAGTTGATCCAATCGCACGGCGCACTGCAGGTGCTGGTCAACAACGCCGGCATCACCCGAGACAACTTGGCGATGCGCATGAAAGACGAGGAATGGGACGATGTGCTTGACACCAACCTCAGGGCTGTCTTTCGCATGAGCCGAGCCGTCATGCGCAGCATGATGAAGCAGCGCTATGGGCGCATCATCAACATCACCTCGGTGGTGGGCGCCTGGGGCAATGCCGGGCAGGCCAACTATGCTGCTGCCAAGGCCGGCGTTGCCGGCATGACCCGGGCTCTGGCACGGGAACTCGGTTCGCGCAACATCACGGTGAATTGCGTCGCCCCCGGTTTTATTGAGACTGACATGACAGCGGGCCTGCCCGCAGAGCAGCACCAGGCCCTGCTGCGACAGATACCCCTGGGCCACCTCGGTCAACCGGCTGATATTGCCCATGCCGTGGCCTACTTGGCATCGCCCCAGGCTGCCTATGTTACGGGCCAAGAATTGCACGTGAATGGCGGCATGTTCATGTAAGTTGAATGCAGCGCAAAAAAATCGTTTCACTCCTTTGCCGGATGGCCGGCTTGAGCCACACCAAGCGCGGCTAAAATTCGCGCTTCATCCACAACCCGCTGAGGGAACCTATGAGCGATATCGAAGCCCGCGTCAAAAAAATCATTGCCGAGCAACTTGGCGTCGAAGAGTCACAAGTCAGCCCTGAGAAATCCTTCGTAGCCGATCTTGGTGCCGACTCGCTAGACACCGTGGAACTGGTTATGGCACTCGAAGATGAGTTTGGCATTGAAATACCTGATGAGGACGCCGAAAAAATCACCACGGTTCAAAACGCCATCGATTACGCCAACACCCACCAAAAGGCCTGAGACGCTGGGCTGCGTGGCTGGGTACTTTGCCAATCATGGGGTTTGTGGCGGGCAAAGCCAGACAGCACCCGGCAGCACCCGGCAGCTATAAACCTGATTGCATATTGACATGACACGTCGTCGCGTAGTTATCACCGGCTTGGGTTGCGTCAGCCCCGTGGGGAACACGGTGGCCGAGGCATGGGACACGCTGCTCGCGGGCAAGTCTGGCATTGGGCCAATCACCAAATTTGACGCCTCGACCTTTGCCTGCAAAATTGCCGGCGAGGTCAAGGGCTTTGATTTGGAGTCCTACATGAGTGCCAAAGAAGCACGCAGCATGGACACCTTCATTCACTTCGGTATTGCTGCTGCCAGCCAGGCTGTAGCCGATGCAGGTCTGCCCACTGGCGCGGCGCTGGACGAAGAACTCGCCAACCGCATTGGCTGCGTGCTGGGTTCCGGCATCGGCGGCCTGCCCATGATTGAAGAGGTGCATGCCGAGTTCATGCAGCGGGGCGCGCGGCGTATTTCGCCCTTCTTTGTGCCGTCGACCATCGTTAACATGGTGGCCGGTCAGGTGTCCATACGTTTTGGCTTTAGGGGCCCCAATATCTCAGTGGTGACAGCCTGCACTACCGGTTTGCACTGTATCGGCCAGGCCGGTCGCATGATTGAATACGGGGACGCTGATGTGATGCTCGCCGGCGGGGCTGAGTCCACGGTCTCCCCCTTGGGTGTTGGCGGCTTTGCCGCCATGCGCGCCCTGAGCACCCGCAATGATGACCCGCAAACCGCATCGCGGCCCTGGGACCGCGACCGTGATGGCTTTGTTTTGGGCGAGGGCGCGGGCGTCTTGGTGCTTGAAGAGTTTGAGCATGCCAAAGCGCGCGGCGCAAAAATATACGCCGAACTCGCCGGGTTCGGTATGAGCGCAGATGCCAGCCACATGACAGCACCCAATATGGACGGGCCGCGCCGGGCTATGCTGGCGGCGATACGCAATGCGGGCGTCAACGCGGATGCTATTCACTACCTCAACGCTCACGGCACCTCGACCCCGCTGGGAGACCTCAACGAGTCCAATGCCATCAAGGCGGCCCTGGGCGACCATGCGAAAAAATTGGTTGTTAACTCCACCAAGTCCATGACCGGGCATTTGCTGGGCGGGGCCGGGGGAATCGAGTCGGTGTTCACGGTGCTCGCCCTGCACCACCAGGTCAGCCCGCCGACCATCAACATCTTCAATCAAGACCCAGAGTGCGATCTTGACTACTGCGCCAACACAGCGCGGGACATGACCATCGACCTTGCCCTGAAAAATAATTTTGGCTTTGGTGGTACCAATGGCTCGCTGCTTTTCAAGCGCCTGACCTGAGCCAGGCGGCTGGCCTGATCCCCGCCCCCTGACTGAGCCCCACCATGCACTCGGCGCCAGCGGTCCGCTATCCCGTGGGACGCAGTCGCTGGCACGGCTTGCTGCTGCTGGGCCTGTCTGGACTGGGCCTGCTGGCTTTCATTCTTTGGACACTGTCGTTTGATACCCCGAGTTGGCGTCAGGGCTTGTTTGTGCTGCTGTTTGTGCCGGCTGTGGCACTGGCTTGGCGGCAGTGGTGGCGCTGGCCGTCTGGGGTCTTGGTTTGGGACGGTTCGATCTGGCACTGGCTGGGTCCGGCGCGCGCTCGGACTGGTATTTTGCGGCCCCATGTCGATGTTCAGTTTGGCCTGCTGCTGAGCCTGCGTGATGGGCCCGGGCGCGTTCAGTGGGTCTGGGCCCAGCGCGGCGCGGACCACTGGCACTGGTTGGACCTGCGGCGTGCTGTGTATGCCCCTGCAGTTGCAGTCCAGGCTGGACAAACTGCCTCGGACAGCCTGGTTTTGCCCCCGTGAGTGAGAGTCCCTTGCAGCCGCCCGCAAGCGACAGCGATGCGCTGCTGGTGCAGCGCACGCTCGACGGCGACCCCAGGGCGTTTGAATTGCTGGTTATCAAGTACCAGCGGCGCATCCAGCGCTTGATCGGTCGCATGGTGCGTGAAACCGACCTGGTTGAAGACATTGCCCAGGAAACTTTCATCAAAGCCTACCGTGGCCTGCCTCAATTTCGCGGCGATGCCCAGTTTTATACCTGGCTTTACCGGATTGCCGTGAACACGGCAAAGAAGTTCCCGCTTGAATTCAAGCGCCAACCCAGCCTTTCTGATAAATTTTTTGGGCCTGCGGACGATGGCGATGAAACTTTTTGGCCTGCCGGGGAACCAAGCTCACATGAAACCCCGGAAACTCTGCTGGCAGCCAAACAGTTGGCGCAAGCCGTGAATGCCGGCCTGCAAGCCCTGCCGGATGATTTGCAGCAGGCCTTAAGCCTCAGGGAGATCGAGGGTTTGAGTTATGAAGAAATAGCCATGTTGATGGATTGCCCCCTGGGAACCGTGAGGTCCCGAATTTTTCGGGCTCGCGAGATTATTTCAACCAGATTGAAACCCATGCTGAACAAACAAACTGGAAAGCGCTGGTAGAACGCCATGCAAACCCTGCCGCAAACTGACGAAGCATTGGCCGAACTGGTATCGGCCTTGGCCGACGGACAACTCCAAGATCCGGAGCTGACCCAGGCCTTGGATTGGCTGAGCCAGAGTGAGCAGGGGCGCCAGCAATGGCAGGCCTACCATGTGCTGGGTGATGTCTTGCGCGGCGGCAGGGCGCTAGCGCCCCGGGCTGAGGATGCTTTTCTGCAGCGCTTGCGCGACCAAATCCAGCGTGAGTCGCTGCCAGCACACAGGCCGGCGGCCGCCAACGACAGGCAGTTTCTTTGGCGCATGGTGGCCGGCCTGGCTGGTTTAGTATTCGTCTCTGTGGCGGCCTGGCAGGTGCCTGGTTGGCAGGAGCAGTTTGGCGCGGGCCCGCTGCTGGCCCAGGGTGTTCCAGCAGTGCCTCAAGGCGGACCGGCGTCAGCGCCGTTTGCGGCAGCACAGGCCCCCGGCGCCGAGCCGCCGAGCATGATTCGCGATGCCCAATTGGACGCCTTGTTGGCTGCCCACAAACAATTTGGCGGGGCCTCGGCCTTACAAGGCCCGGCCGGGTTTTTGCGTAGCGCCACCTTTGAGGGCAAGGCACCTTGAGGCAGATGTTGAGGCAGCTGTTGAGGCTCTTTGGCGGCATTTTGCTCAGCGCAGCGGTGCTGACACAGGCCCATGGCGGGCCATCGGTGGCCCCGCCGCCTTCGCTGGCTCCTGAGCGCACCCTCCATGAGTGGCTGGTGCGCATGCACGAGGCAGCGCGCCGACGGACTTACACCGGCACTTTTGTAGTTTCGGCGGGCAACAGCATTTCGAGTGCGAGGATCTGGCATGTTTGCGACGGCGATTTGCAAATGGAGCGGGTGGAGGCCCTCACCGGGCCACCCAGGTCGACCTTTCGCCGCAATGACCAACTCCTGACCTTGTACCCGGACAGCCGCCTGGCAGTGGCCGAGCGGCGTGAGTCATTCGGCCAGTTCCCCAACCTATTGCATCCCGGCGGCACGGCCTTGGGCCAGTTGTATGGCATCCGATTCGCTGGCAGCGAACGTGTGGCTGGCCTTGAGGCCGACGTGGTTCAGCTGCGCCCGAATGACGCATTGCGGTTTGCCTACCAGATCTGGACCGAGAAAAAAACCGGCATGGTCCTTAAATTGCAAACCATCGATGCACGCGGACGGGTCCTGGAGCAGGCGGCGTTCTCTGAGCTTCAGCTCGATGCCCCTGTGAGCATGACCAAATTGGCGCAGATGATGGGCAATACCGAGGGCTACCAGATCGAGCGGACTGACCTGGTCAAGACCAGCGCGGCAGACCAGGGCTGGGGCATGAAGTCGGCGGTGCCTGGTTTTCAGGCAGTGAGCTGCTATTTGCGCCCCACGGCCGTCCCGGCTGATGCCCGGCCAGAGAGCACCCTGCAATGGATTTTTTCAGATGGCCTGGCCACCGTGTCGCTGTTCATCGAGGCCTTTGAGCCGCGCCGCCATGGCCAGCCGATGGCCCAGGCTCTGGGTGCCACCCACACGCTCACCCGCCGTATCGGCGACTGGTGGCTGACCGCTGTGGGTGAGGTGCCACCACACACCCTGGCGGCGTTTGCCCAGGCGCTGCAGCGTAAATAATTTTTTTTAGTTTCCATCCTTGAAAGGTTGACCATGATTCGAATTGATCGCAAGTCCTTGCACTCGCTGGCTATGGCGCTGGCGCTGACCCTGACCGCGGCAGTCACAACAGTGCTGCCCAGCCCGGGTCTGGCCCAAACCCGAACCCTGCCTGACTTCACCGACCTGGTGGAGCAGGTGGGCCCCTCGGTGGTGAATATCCGGACCCTTGAAAAAGTCAGCGCGCGCACAGGCTCTGGTGGGGACGAGGAGATGCTTGAATTTTTCAAACGTTTTGGCCTGCCCATGCCCAATGCTCCGCGGCAGGCGCCCCGGCCTAACCGGCCCCAGCCGCAAGAAGAAGAGCAACCCAGGGGTGTCGGCTCGGGCTTCATCCTGAGTTCGGATGGCCTGATCATGACCAACGCGCACGTGATCGAAGGGGCGGATGAAGTGATCGTCACGCTGACCGATAAACGTGAGTTCAAGGCCAAGCTGATAGGCGCTGACAAGCGCAGCGACGTGGCCCTGGTCAAGATCGAAGCCAGCGGACTGCCGGCCGTCAAGGTAGGGGATGTCAGCCGGCTCAGGGTCGGCGAATGGGTGATGGCGATCGGTTCGCCCTTCGGGCTTGAGAACACGGTAACCGCCGGAATTGTCAGCGCCAAGCAGCGCGACACAGGCGACTATTTGCCCTTCATCCAGACCGATGTGGCGATCAATCCAGGCAATTCTGGTGGTCCGCTGATTAACATGCGCGGGGAGGTGGTGGGCATCAACAGCCAGATTTATTCCCGGTCGGGCGGCTCAATGGGTATCTCGTTTGCCATTCCCATGGATGAGGCGGTCCGCGTGAGCGAGCAACTGCGGGTCTCGGGACGGGTAACCCGGGGTCGCATTGGAGTGCAAATAGACCAGGTCACCAAAGAGGTGGCCGAGTCGATAGGCCTGGGCAAGGCCCAAGGGGCACTGGTGCGGGCAGTGGAGCCCGGTGCGCCGGCCGACAAGGCCGGTGTTGAGGCTGGGGACATCATCGTCAAGTTTGAGGGCAAGGTAGTCGACAAGTCGAGTGATCTGCCTCGCATGGTTGGCGCCACCAAGCCCGGCACCCGCAGTGCCTTGACCGTGTTTCGTCGCGGCAGCTACAAAGACCTGACCGTCGTGGTAGCTGAAATTGAAGCCGACAAACCTGTGCGCAAAGCCAATGAACCCGAGGAGCGGGCCAAGACTCCGAGTACCGGTCAGGCGCTCGGCATGTCGGTCAGCGACCTCACCGAGGCGCAGAAAAAAGAACTCAAACTCAAGGGCGGCGTGCGCGTGGACGCGGCGGTCGAGGCAGCCG
>CAMATS010000095.1 GCA_945861195.1 Rhodoferax sp. OV413 | reverse complement strand
CGGGACTATTTTTGAGCTCCGCAGGCTGATAAATCGTTCAATGATGAGCGCCAGGGCCAGCACCGAGCAGCCGAGCAGTGGCCATATTGGCCAACCAGCCGCTTGTATGATTGAAAACAAATGAACTCCCAAACCGTTTGGAAAACCCGCGCGATTATGGATCAGTGCCGCCTGGCCGCCAGTGATGGCTGAGCAGCGTGCAACTGCCCCGGCCGGCCGAGTTTGGGAGGTCGGCGCACTGTGTCACGCCGTGGCGGATGCCCTGGATGCCCGTTTCAACCCGGTGCTGGTGCGCGGCGAAATCAGTGGTTTCTCCCGGGCACCGAGCGGGCACTGTTATTTTTCGCTGAAAGACGCCAGCGGCCAGTTGCGTTGTGCCATGTTTCGGCGTGCTGCAGGCTTGCTTGATTTTTCCCCAAGGGATGGGGAGCTGGTGGAGCTGCGCGCCCGGGTCGGTGTTTATGAGCCACGCGGGGAACTGCAACTGGTGGTAGAGAGCATGAGCCGGGCCGGGCAGGGCGCCTTGTTCGAGCAGTTTTTGCAGTTGCGCGCTCGACTTGAAGCCGAAGGAATTTTTGATGCTGCACGCAAACGCCGCCTGCCGCCAATGCCCCGGGGCATTGGCCTGGTGACCTCGCTGGGTGCGGCGGCACTGCATGATGTGGTGGCTGCGCTGCGGCGCAGAGTACCGCACATACCGGTGGTCTTGGCGTCGGCCTCGGTGCAGGGGAATCAGGCCCCCGGGGAACTCATGGAGGCGCTGTCTAGCCTGTACCGCTTGAGTGAACCGGTGCGCGGCCCCATCCCGTCCGTGGCCGGCCGGGATGCAGCACAAGCAGCGCCCTTTATCGATGTTATTTTGCTTGTGCGCGGGGGCGGGTCCATAGAGGATTTGTGGGCTTTCAATGACGAGGCACTGGCCCGTACGATCGCCCGCAGCCCGGTGCCCGTGGTCAGCGGCGTAGGCCACGAGACCGACTTCAGCATCGCAGATTTTGTTGCGGATCTGCGTGCCCCCACCCCCACAGCAGCAGCCGAGTTGGTGGCAGAGCCGCATGAGGTGTGGCGCAGCGCACTGCAACTCATGGCGCGTCGCTTGCAACAGTCGGCCTGGCGTGTCATGGATGCTCAGGCGCAGCGGCTAGACCAGGCGGCGGCTCGGCTGGGCCGGCCCTCAGCCCTGGCGGCGCGCCAGCGTCTGCGGCTAGCCTCAGCCGGTCAGCGCCTGCAAGGCGAATCGCTGCGTTTTTTGCAGCACAGACAGCAGGCCTTGCAAGGCTTGGCGTCCCGACTGCCCAAAGCCATGCAAAGCAGTATTGCTCAGGGGAGACAGCGATGGGACAGGGCAGGGTTGCGGCTGGGGCTGCTTGATCCTTCGCTGGTTCTGCGCCGCGGTTATGCCTGGCTGAGTGATGAGCGTGACCAGACCCTGAGCAGCGTCGGGCAGTTCCAGGCGGCTCAACTGGTCCGCGCTACCCTGGCCGACGGTCAGGTAGATTTGACCGTGGCAATCAAGCGCTGAACAAAGTTTCTACAATCCGTCCCTTCAACAACCAACCTGTGAAGACTTCATGGAACATACTCTGCCCGCCTTGCCCTATGCCATCGATGCTCTGGCACCCAATTACTCCCGGGAAACCCTGGAGTTCCACCACGGCAAACATCACAACGCCTATGTGGTCAACCTCAACAATCTGCAGAAAGGTACCGAATTTGAATCGATGGCGCTGGTCGACATCATCAAAAAATCTAGCGGTGGTGTCTACAACAACTCGGCCCAGATCTGGAACCACACTTTTTTCTGGAACTGCATGAAGCCCAGCGGCGGCGGAGAACCCGGCGGAGCCTTGGCCTCAGCCATTCATGCCAAATGGGGAAGTTATTCAGGGTTTCGAGACGCTTTCATCAAGTCGGCAGTGGGCAACTTTGGCTCGGGCTGGACTTGGCTGGTGAAAAAACCTGATGGCTCGTTGGACATCGTCAACATGGGCGCTGCAGGAACGCCGCTCACCACGGCAGACACAGCCCTGCTGACAGTAGATGTCTGGGAGCATGCCTACTACATCGACTACCGCAATATGCGGCCGAAGTTTGTCGAGACTTTTCTGGACAAGTTGGTGAACTGGGGTTTTGCAGAGGCCAATTTCGCCTAAAGCGCAGCCAACATCTCCCGTGGGGCCAGGGCTTGCCAAGCATACGACTGGCTGGCCTTGCTTTGACCTTGCTTTGGCCTCCCGGCTAATTTTCTTGGCCTTACCGCTTCAGCGGGCGTCGAATGGTTTGCCGGTCAATCGGAAGCCCGCTTTGATCCCTTTTTTGGCAAACCACCCCTGGTTCATCTCCAGCACATAGCGTACCGGTTGAGCCGAGCAGTGGGAATCGGTGGTTTGCGGCTTCATGTCAACCAAATTGACGATCCGCCCGTCATCGGCCAAAAAAGCCGCGCTCAGGGGCAAGAGGGTGTTTTTCATCCAGAAGCACTGCTGACTGGCCTGTTCGAACACAAAAAGCATACCCTCGGACGCCGGCATGTCGCGGCGGAACATCAAGCCGGTGGAACGTTGCTCGGGTGTGGCGGCAAGCTGCGCATCGATCAGATGCATGCCGGCCGACAGCTTGGTGCGGGGCAGATCGAGTTGCGGCAAGTCTTGCGCATAGCCGGACGGCCCGAGCAAGAAGCCGAAAGCGCTGATCGCCATTGCGATGTAGTTCATCAGGTGATTTTGCATCATTTTTGATGCTTTCGAGAGTCAAAACAAAGCCCGCAATCTGCGGGCTTTTTATACGAGAGCCAAAAATTACTTTTTGGCAGCTTCTTCTTTTTTGGCCGCAGGCTTGGCATCGCCAGCAGCCTTTTTAGCGGCTGCTTTTTCTTCTTTAGCCTTCTTGGCAGCAGCGGCCTTTTCTTCCTTAGCCTTCTTGGCAGCGGCGGCCTTTTCTTCTTTGGCCTTCTTGTCAGCAGCTGCTTTTTCAGCCTTGGCATCTACTTTTACTTCTTCTTTCTTGGGAGCCGCAGCAGGCGCAGCAGCTGGCGCCGCTGCCGCTGCAGGTGCGGCGGCTGGGGCCGGTGCGGCAGCAGGAGTTGCCGCTTTGGCCGGTGCCGCGGCGGGTGCCGCGGTTTGGGCGGAAGCGCCAACCACGAAGAGACCAGAGATCAGGGCGGCGATAAGTTTGTTCATTGTCAGTTTCCTTGGAGAGTCATTGTTGCAAAAATTCCCTCCTTAGAATTCGGGAGGTGTGTCTATAACGGCTGGCCTGTCGGCTTGGTTGACCAGTGCACGCGATTTTGTATGCCCCAGCTTGTTTTTGTATTGCCCGGGTACTCAACCGAAGCTCAGAGAACGCATTCGGGCTGGATAGAATGGTGCATGGTTACAAAATCACCCGTACTGCCTAAGCGAGTACCGCAGGTCGAGCCTGACCAAGATGGCTCTGGTACCGTGGTTCTTGAGCGGCGGACCCAGAAGACGAAGCCGCCGCAAATGTACCAAGTGTTGATGCTCAACGACGACTACACGCCCATGGAATTCGTTGTGGTCGTGATTCAGGAGTTTTTTGCTAAAGACCTTGAAACCGCAACGCAAATCATGCTCAAAATACACCTCGACGGCAAGGCAGTGTGCGGTGTTTACTCCAGGGATGTTGCCGCCACCAAGGTCGATCAGGTGCTTGACGCGGCGGCAAAATCGGGTCACCCTTTGAAATGCTTGAGCGAGCCAGTTGATTTCTAGGCAATTGGTCGCACCTGCTAGGCACCGAAGCAAAAATCCGATTACAGTCACTCACCATAGCACGGCGCACAAGGAAAGCACATGATTGCCCAAGAGTTAGAAGTCAGCCTCCACATGGCATTTGTCGAGGCGCGCCAGCAGCGTCACGAATTCATCACCGTGGAGCACCTGTTGCAGGCCCTGCTCGACAACCCCAGCGCTGCCGAGGTTTTGCGCGCCTGCTCGGCAAACATCGACGATCTCCGCAAGTCCTTGGCCAACTTCATCAAAGACAACACGCCCCAGGTGGCTGGCACTGATGACGTTGACACCCAGCCAACGCTTGGTTTTCAGCGGGTCATACAGCGTGCCATCATGCATGTGCAGTCTACCGGGAGCGGCAAGAAAGAGGTCACTGGAGCAAATGTGTTGGTGGCCATTTTTGGCGAAAAAGACTCCCATGCCGTTTACTACCTGCACCAGCAGGGGGTGACCCGGCTCGATGTGGTCAACTTCATTGCCCATGGGATCAAGAAGAATGACCCGCCTGAGCCAGTTAAATCTGGCGAGCCCCAGACTGAGTCCGAAGAAGCTGCGGCCGAAAAGAATGAAAAAGCCTCCCCCTTGGAGCAATACACCCAGAACCTGAACCAACTAGCCCGCGATGGCAAGATAGATCCTTTGATTGGTCGCGAGTACGAAGTCGAGCGGGTGATCCAAATTCTGTGTCGCCGGCGCAAAAACAACCCGCTGCTGGTTGGCGAGGCGGGGGTTGGCAAGACCGCCATTGCCGAGGGCTTGGCATGGCGCATTACCCAAAAGGATGTGCCCGAAATTCTTGCCGACTCCATGGTTTACTCGCTCGACATGGGCGCCTTGCTGGCTGGAACAAAGTACCGTGGAGATTTCGAGCAGCGGCTCAAAGGCGTCTTGAAATCGCTTAAAGACAAGCCGAATGCCATTTTGTTCATTGACGAAATCCACACCCTCATAGGCGCGGGGGCTGCATCTGGCGGCACGCTGGATGCCTCCAACCTGCTCAAGCCCGGCCTGAGCTCTGGCGCGCTCAAGTGCATTGGCGCCACGACCTTCACCGAGTACCGGGGCATTTTCGAGAAAGACGCGGCGCTTTCCAGGCGCTTTCAAAAGATCGACGTTGTGGAGCCGACGATTGAGCAGACCGTAGATATTCTCAAAGGGCTCAAGTCCAGGTTTGAGGAGCACCACAACGTCAAGTACGCGGTAGCTGCCCTACAGGCCGCGGCCGACCTGAGCGCCAAATACATCAATGACCGCCACCTTCCAGACAAGGCCATCGACGTGATTGACGAAGCGGGTGCTGCGCAGCGGATCTTGGCGCCTTCAAAACGAAAAAAAATCATAGGTAAGACCGAGGTTGAGGAAATCGTTGCCAAGATTGCGCGTATTCCGCCGGCGAATGTTTCCAATGACGATCGCGGCAAGCTAAAAACCCTGGAGCGCGACCTGAAAAATGTTGTCTTCGGCCAAGACAAGGCGCTAGATATGTTGGCCTCGGCCGTCAAAATGGCTCGCTCGGGCTTGGGTAAGGGCGACAAGCCAATCGGCTCTTTCCTGTTCAGCGGACCCACAGGCGTTGGCAAGACCGAAGCGGCGAAGCAACTCGCCTACATCATGGGCATTGAGTTGCTTCGTTTTGACATGAGCGAGTACATGGAGCAACATGCTGTCAGCCGTTTGATTGGCGCACCTCCAGGCTATGTCGGCTTTGACCAAGGCGGTCTGCTGACCGAAGCCATCACCAAAAAGCCACACTCGGTGCTGTTGCTTGATGAAATAGAAAAGGCACACCCGGCGATCTTCAATGTGCTCTTGCAGGTGATGGACCACGGAACGCTCACTGACAACAATGGCCGTAAGGCCGATTTTCGGAATGTCATCATTGTCATGACGACCAATGCGGGCGCCGAGACCATGAACAAAGCCACCATAGGGTTCACCAACCCGCGTCAGGCTGGGGACGAGATGGCCGATATCAAACGCCTTTTCACGCCTGAGTTTCGCAACCGGTTAGATGCCGTGGTCAGCTTCAAAGCCCTTGACGAAGTCGTTATCTTGCGTGTGGTCGACAAGTTTCTGTTGCAACTGGAGTCGCAACTGGCTGATAAAAAGGTCGAGGTCACCTTCACCGACAAGCTGCGTAAGCACTTGGCCAAGAAGGGCTTTGATCCACTCATGGGCGCCCGGCCCATGCAGCGTCTGATTCAGGACACCATACGACGCGCCTTGGCTGACGAGCTGCTCTTTGGCCGGCTCACCGATGGCGGCCGCTTGACCGTCGACCTCGACGACAAGGACGAAAGCAAGACCGAGGTCCTGCTGGACATTCAAGCCCTGTCTAAAAAAGAAGGCCGTTCCAAGCCCGAAGCGCAGGAAGCAACAACAAGTTGACGCTCCTGCCATCAGCCCATTCTTGTTTTGGGCAAGGTCCAGGACTAGCGAAACCCGACCCGGTCAAGCAACTGCTGCACCTTGATCTGGTTTATGCCAATGGCCGAAATAGAAATAGCGTCGGCCTTGAAACTGCCGCCACTCATGGTTTGCAATGCCTCATTTTTAATTTGCACGCCTTTGGCAACCGGCCACTCATTGTTGCCGTCGGCAAAATGGGCCTGTGCCCCGGGAGTGGCTAGGTATTCTAAAAACCTGATCGCATTGGCCGGGTTTTTTGCATGTTTGGCGACCGCACCGCCGGCGATATTGAGGTGTGTGCCCCAACTGGCCTGGTTGGGAAACACCACACCCAGGCGGGCCATGATGGCCTTATCCTCCGCCTTGTCAGACCGCATGATGCGGGCCAGGTAGTAGCTGTTGGTTACCGCTACGGCGCATTCGCCCGCCGCCACCGACCTGATCTGGTCGGTGTCGCCGCCCTTGGGCGCACGGGCCATGTTATCGACCAGACCTTTGAGCCAAAGCTGGGTTTTAGCTTCGCCAAGATGTTCCAGCATGGCGCCAAACAGCGACAGGTTGTAGGGGTGGGATCCAGACCTGATGCACAGTCTGCCCTTGTGTTTTGGATCTGCCAGCGCCTCATAGGTGTCAAGCTCAGTTCGTTGAACGGTGGTTTTGTCGTACACCACAATACGGGCTCGGGTTGAGAATGCAAACCAGGCTGTACTGCCGTCGCTGCCTGCTTTGCCGCGCAATTGCGGCGGAACCGCCTGGTCAAGAATTTTTGATTTGATCGGCTGAAACATCCCCTCGACCTCCCCCTTCCACAGGCGCGATGCGTCTACCAACAAAATAAGGTCTGCCGGTGAACCTGTACCCTCGGCCTTGAGGCGCGCGAGAATACCAGCATCGTCCGAATCGACCCGGTTGATGCGAATCCCGGTGCTTTTGGTGAAGTCGCCGTAAAGTGCTTCATCGCTGGGGTAGTGCCGGGCCGAGTAAATATTCAGAATGGGTTCAGCCGCTGTTGAGGTGCCCAGACAAACCAGGGCAAAAGCGAGGTAGAGTGATAGACGGTGCATAGTGGGTTTAGGGTGGTTTCTGTAAATCAGGCCGAAAAGAATTTAACACAAACGAGAATCATTATCAATACGATTCATATGTTCTCATCAAAATCTACTGCCATGCGTTTTGACGCAGTCAAACAAACCATGAATCCCTTCAGAGCCCGCCTCCTAGCCTTTGCGGCTGCACTGCTGCTGTCGGCTTGTGCCAGCCCCCCCCCGTTGGTCGTCCCGCCAGAACCGCCGCCTCCTGTGGTGTTGCCCAAAAAGCCACCCCGGATTGCCCTGGCTCTGGGGGGTGGCGCAGCCCGCGGCTTTGCCCATGTTGGTGTGATTCAGGTGCTGGAGGAGGCCGGTATCCGGGCTGACTTGGTTGTTGGCACCTCGGCGGGCAGCTTGGTTGCGGCCTTGCTGGCCAGCGGGAAGACGGGCGCCCAACTTCAGCAGATCGCCGATTCAATGGATGAATCCACTTTCGCCGACTGGACCTTGCCAATTTTTAGCCGGGGGGTGTTGCGCGGCGAGGCGCTCGCGCGCTATGTCAGCAAGCAGGTTAACGGTCAACTCATTGAAAACCTGGCAATGCCCCTGGGTATTGTTGC
>CAMATS010000094.1 GCA_945861195.1 Rhodoferax sp. OV413 | reverse complement strand
CTGTGCGCGAGGCGATGCTTTCACGGCTGCACTCACGGTTTGAAGTCGTACTCAATCGTGATGGGCGCATGGTCCGAAAACTTCTCGCCCTTGTAAATCTCCACCGTGCGCGCCCCGGCGGCCAGTGCCGGCGTGGCCAGGTGGTAATCCAGCCGCCAGCCCACGTTCTTGGCGTAGGCCTGGCCGCGGTTGCTCCACCAGGTGTATGCCTCGTCGGTGGCGGCGGGGTGGAGTTGGCGGTACACATCGACCAGGCCGGCCTCGCCCAGCAGGCGGGTCATCCAGGCGCGCTCTTCGGGCAGAAAGCCGGAGTTTTTGCGGTTGCCTTTCCAGTTCTTCAGGTCGATTTCCTGGTGGGCAATGTTCACGTCACCCACCAGAATAAAGTCTCGCTCGGCTTTGAGCTTGACCAGATGCGGGTAAAACTCATCCAGAAAGCGGAACTTGGCTTGCTGGCGCTCTTCACCAGACGAGCCACTAGGGAAATAGGCGCTGATGATGCTGTGTTTGGCGCGCGGCGTATCAAAGCACAGTTCCACGTAGCGGCCTTCGGCGTCAAACTCGCCCGAACCGTAGCCGGTGCGCACGTCACTGGGTTCCAGCCGGCTGTACAGGCCCACACCCGAGTAGCCTTTTTTCTCAGCGAAATGAAAGTAACCCTGCAGCCCGGCCAGCTGCTCGAAGCGGCCCTGCACGTCTTCGGCCTGGGCCTTCACTTCTTGCACGCCCATACAATCGGGCGCAGTTTTGGCCAGCCAGGCTTCGAGCCCTTTGCTGCTGGCGGAGCGAATGCCGTTGAGGTTGAGACTGGTCAGTTTAAACAAGGAAATTCCCCATGTCAGAGCCAATGGCCGCCGGCTCGAACCCTGCCGGTGGGCAGGATGTGCTGGCGCAGGATTTTGTCAGGTTTGCGCTCGATTGCGGCGTGCTGCGCTTTGGTGAGTTCAAGACCAAGGCCGGCCGGCTGAGCCCCTATTTCTTCAACGCCGGCCTGTTTGAAGATGGCGCCAAGATGGGCCGGCTTGCGGCATTTTATGCCCGGCGCCTGCTGGCCAGCGGACTGCAATTTGACATGATTTTCGGCCCGGCCTACAAGGGCATTCCGCTGGGCGTGGCGCTCGCGGTGGAGCTGGCGCGGCTAGGCCACAACGTGCCCTTTGCCTACAACCGCAAAGAGGCCAAAGACCACGGCGAGGGCGGATCTCTGGTGGGTGCCCCGCTCCAGGGCCGGGTGCTGATCGTGGACGATGTGATGAGCGCTGGCACGGCCGTGCGCGAGTCGATTGCGCTGATTCAGGCGGCCGGCGCCACGCCACACGCGGTGGTGATTGCCCTGGACCGGCAGGAAATGGCCACCGAAAAACAGCCGGGCGGCAGCACCTTGGACCTGCCTTACAGCGCGGTGCAGTATGTGCGCCAGCAACTCGGCCTGCAGGTCTGCGCCATTGCCGAGCTGTCAGACCTGCTGGCCTATCTGGCCGCCTCGGCGGGTGACGCGCCGCACAGCCACCTGGCGGCGGTGCAGGCTTATCGGGATCGGTACGGCGTGCGCTGAGGTTAGCCCCAGCGGCGAGCTAGCCTTCAGCCAAGCTTGGCCTTGAGCAACTCGTTCACCTGCTGCGGGTTGGCCTTGCCGGCGCTGCCCTTCATGATCTGCCCCACCAGCGCGTTGAGCGCCTTGGCGTTGCCGGCGCGGTACTCGGCCACGTTTTTGGGGTTGGCGGCGATCACGGTGTCCACAATGCCTTCCAGCGCGCTGCTGTCGTTGAGTTGGCGCAGGCCTTTGGCTTCGATCAGCGCATCCACCTGCGTGCCTTCACCGCTCCACAGCGCGTCAAACACCTGGCGCGCGGCGTTGTTGGAGATGGTGCCGTCCTGAATTCGAGTGATCAGCGCCCCCAGTTGCGCGGCGCTGACCGGGGCCCGTTCGATGGACAGGTCAGCGGCGTTCAAACGGCGCGCCAGTTCGCCGGTGATCCAGTTGCCGACCAGCTTGGGCTGGCCGCAGGCCCGCGCCGCTGCTTCAAAATAAGTAGCAATAGAGCGGCTCTGGGTCAGGGCTGTGGCGTCATAGTCTGACAAGCCGTACTGGCTGACAAAGCGCTGCGCCATCACCCGCGGCAGCTCGGTCATGCCGGCGCGCACCTGGTCCACCCAGGCCGGGGCGATCACCAGCGGTGGCAGGTCGGGGTCTGGGAAATAGCGGTAATCGGCTGCGTCTTCCTTGCTGCGCATGGCCCGGGTCTCACCAGTGTCGGGGTTGAACAGCACCGTGGCCTGCTGGATGGCGTGGCCGTCTTCGATCTGCTCGATCTGCCAGCGCACCTCGTAGTCAATGGCCTGCTGCATGAAGCGAAAGCTGTTCAGATTCTTGATCTCACGCCGGGTGCCCAGCGCCGCGCCCGGCTTGCGCACCGACACGTTGGCGTCGCAGCGGAAGCTGCCCTCTTGCATGTTGCCGTCGCAGATGCCAATCCAGGTCACGATCTTGTGCAGTTCTTTGGCGTAAGCCACAGCCTCGGCGCTGCATCGCATGTCGGGCTCGGTCACGATCTCCAGCAGCGGCGTGCCGGCGCGGTTGAGGTCGATGCCGGTCTGGCCGACAAAGTCTTCGTGCAGGGATTTGCCGGCGTCTTCTTCCAGGTGGGCGCGCACCAGCCGCACTGATTTTTTCTCGTCGCCCAGGTAGAACTCGACCGCGCCGCCCTGCACCACCGGGATCTCGAACTGGCTGATCTGGTAGCCCTTGGGCAGGTCCGGGTAAAAGTAGTTTTTGCGCGCAAAAACGCTGCGCGGCGCGATATGCGCGCCAATCGCCAGCCCGAACTCGATGGCACGCTGCACGGCGCCCCGGTTCATCACCGGCAACGTGCCCGGCAGCGCCAGGTCCACGGCGCAGGCCTGGGTGTTGGGCTCGGCGCCGAAGGCGGTGGCGGCGCGGCTGAATATCTTGCTCTGGGTGGACAGCTGGGCGTGGGTCTCGAAGCCGATCACCACCTCGTAGCCGCGCACCAACAGCGTCGCACTGGCGGCGGGGGTTGGTTTGTGGGTCTGGGTCGTCATGCTCATTGCCCTTGTGGTTTGCGGGTGTGCCAGTCGGTGGCCTGCTGGTAGCGGTGCGCCAGGTTCAGCAGGCGCGCCTCTTGCAGGTAATTACCAATCAACTGCATACCCACCGGCATCCCGCCCGCGCCAAAACCCACCGGCAGGCTCAGGCCTGGCAGACCGGCCAGCGAGGCTGGCAGAGTGAAGATGTCGGCCAGGTAATTGGCCACCGGGTCGTCGCTTTTTTCGCCCAGCTTCCAGGCCACGGTGGGGGCCACCGGGCCGGCGATCACGTCGCATTGTTTGAAGGCCTGCTGGAAATCATCAGCAATCATGCGGCGGATTTTTTGGGCCTGCAGGTAGTAGGCGTCGTAATAGCCGTGCGACAGCACATAGGCGCCGATCATGATGCGGCGTTTGACCTCGTCGCCAAAGCCTTCGGCACGGGTTTTTTTGTACATGTCGGTCAGGTCGCCATGCTGGGCGGCCCGGTGGCCGAACTTGACACCGTCAAAGCGGCTCAGGTTGGAGCTGGCCTCGGCCGGGGCGATGATGTAGTAGACCGGGATGGACAACTCGGTACGCGGCAAGGTGATTGGCACCAGCGTGGCGCCGAGTTGCTGGTACTGTGCCAGCGCCGCATCCACCGCCCCGCGCACGTCTGGCGCCAGGCCCTCGCCAAAAAATTCCTTCGGTACGCCAATGCGCAGCCCGGCGATCGAATCTGGCAGCGTGCGGCTGAAGTCTTCGGCTGGCACCTCCAGCGAGGTTGAGTCGCGGTCCAGGTCGGGGCCGCACATGGCGCTCAGCAGCAGCGCACAGTCTTCGGCGCTGCGCGCCATCGGGCCGGCCTGGTCCAGGCTGGAGGCAAAGGCCACCATGCCGTAGCGAGAGGCGCGGCCGTAGGTGGGCTTGATGCCGGTGATGCCGCAAAAGGCCGCCGGCTGGCGGATCGAGCCGCCGGTGTCGGTGCCGGTGGCCGCTGGCGTCAGGCGCGCGGCCACGGCGGCCGCGCTGCCGCCCGAAGAGCCGCCAGGGACGCGGCTGGTGTCCCAAGGGTTGGTCACCGCCTGAACGTTGGCCGAGGGCACCGCCACGTTTTCATTGGCCGAGCCCATGGCAAATTCGTCGCAGCTGAGTTTGCCCAAGGTGACCATCCCCGCGTCACTCAGGCGCTGCACCACGGTGGCGTTGAAGGGTGAGCGGTAGCCCTCCAGCATGCGCGAACCCGCAGTAGTGGGGAAGTCTTTGGTCACAAAGATGTCTTTGTGCGCAATCGGTACGCCCAGCAAAGCCGAGCGCTCGCCCGCCGCAATGCGCGCGTCCGCTGCCCGGGCTTGCGCCAAGGTCACCTCGGAGTCCACGGTCAAAAACGCATGGTGAGGGTTGCCGCCTAAGCGGGCGAGCAGGCGGGTGGCCAATTCCACCGCGCTCAATTCTTTCTTTTGCAACAGCGCGGCCAATGCGGCCACGCCGAGGGTGTGCAGATCACTCATGGCTTACTCGATCACCTTGGGCACCAGAAACAGGCCATTTTCCACAGCCGGGGCGCTGCGCTGGTTGGCCTCGCGCTGGTTGGGCTCGCTCACCTGGTCGTCGCGCAGGCGCAGCGTGAGGGGCGATGTATCGCGCATGGCATCCAAGGGGTGCGCCATGGGCAGCACGCCACGGGTGTCGACTTGCCCAATTTGGGTGACGATGTCAAAGAACGCGTTGAGTTGTTGCAACAGGCGATCGCTCTCGGCGTCGAGGAGTTCAAGCCGCGCCAGGTTGGCAATCCGGGCGATATCGGCAGGCTTAAGAGACATGGCTAATTTCCATTGAAAACCGGTGGCGAAGCACCTCCAACACGGGGCGGCCGGGGCCCGTATTCCCGAGGGGATGGGGTATTATCCTGCCTTTGTCATCGGGTCTGTCACAGTGCAAATTGGTTCGCCAAGATCTGATGCCGAGCCCGCTAACACGACCATGGCAGGCGGCGCGCTGGCGTACGCCCGAGAGGATTTTTAATGTTTGGAGCATTCCGTCAGTACTTCTCCGCTGACCTGGCGATCGACCTGGGGACCGCCAACACCCTGATTTTTGTGCGCGACAAAGGTATTGTGCTGGACGAGCCTTCGGTGGTTGCGATCCGTCATGAAGGCGGCCCACAGGGCAAAAAAACCATTCAGGCGGTGGGCAAAGAGGCCAAGGCCATGCTGGGCAAGGTGCCCGGCAATATTGAGGCGATTCGCCCGATGAAAGATGGCGTGATTGCCGATTTCACGGTGACCGAGCAAATGCTCAAGCAGTTCATCAAGATGGTGCACCCACGCAGCATCTTCCGGCCTAGCCCGCGCATCATCATTTGCGTGCCCTGCGGCTCGACCCAGGTCGAGCGCCGTGCAATCCGCGAATCTGCGCTGGGTGCGGGCGCCAGCGACGTCTTCTTGATTGAGGAGCCGATGGCGGCAGCCATCGGCGCTGGCCTGCCGGTATCTGAGGCAAGTGGCTCGATGGTGGTGGACATCGGTGGCGGCACCACCGAGGTTGGGGTGATATCGCTCGGCGGCATGGTCTACAAAGGCAGCGTGCGCGTGGGCGGCGACAAGTTTGACGAGGCCATCATCAACTACATCCGGCGCAACTACGGCATGCTGATCGGCGAACCAACGGCCGAGGCCATCAAGAAGAAGATTGGCTCGGCTTTCCCGGGCAGTGAGGTGCGCGAGATGGAGGTGCGTGGCCGTAACCTGGCCGAAGGCGTGCCCCGCAGTTTCACGATCTCGTCCAACGAAATCCTCGAAGCCCTGACCGACCCGCTCAACAACATTGTCTCGGCGGTCAAGAATGCGCTGGAGCAAACCCCCCCAGAACTCGGTGCCGACATTGCCGACCGCGGCATGATGCTCACTGGCGGCGGTGCCCTGCTGCGGGACCTGGATCGCCTGCTGGCAGAAGAAACCGGCCTGCCGGTGCTGGTGGCTGAAGACCCCCTGACCTGCGTGGTGCGTGGCTGCGGCATCGCACTCGAGCGCATGGAGCGCCTGGGCTCGATTTTCACCAACGAATAGCGGGCTGCGCAGCGATGCCGCTTGGTACGCTGGACCGCACGCCGCCGCCCTTTTTCCGGCAAGGGCCTTCGGCCCTGACCCGGCTCGCTGTTTTCAGCCTGCTGGCGGTGTTGTTGATGGTGGCAGACTCTCGATACCAGCTCACCCGGCCGTTGCGCGCAGGCATTGCCATGGCGCTCTACCCGCTACAGTGGCTGGTGCTGCAACCGGTACGCTTGGTCCGGCACGGCGGCGACTACTTTGAGTCGCTGTCTGCAGCGCAGGCGGCCCTGGATGCATCAGAAAAAAAGCTCAATCTGCAATCTGTTCGAGCCGGGCAGGTCGAACAACTCAGCATCGAAAATACCCGGCTGCGGGAACTGTTGGCCTTGCGGGCCCGGCTGGGCTCGTCCGGGCAGGCCGCACAGGTGATCTACGACGCCGCAGACCCCTACACCCGCAAGGTTGTGATTGACCAGGGGGCGGTCAATGGCGTGGCCTTGGGCTCCCCAGTGCTGGACGAGTCGGGAGTTTTAGGGCAAGTCACGCGGGTCTACCCCTTGGTCAGCGAGGTCACACTGGTGACCGACCGTGACCAAGCTATTCCGGTGCTCAACACCCGAACCGGTGCGCGCGGACTGGCCTTTGGCGATCCCGCCTCCAAAGGTGGCGGGCTTGAGCTGCGCTTCATGGCGGCCAATGCTGACGTGCTCCCCGGCGACCTGCTGACCACCAGCGGTGTGGACGGGGTCTACCCGGCGGGCCTGCCAGTGGCGCGGGTTGCCAAGGTGGAGCGGCAGGGCAACACCGCCTTTGCCCAGATCAGCTGCCAAGCGCTGGCGCAGGTCAGCGGGGTAGAGCATGTGCTCGTGCTCGCTCCGCTCGCTACCGTGCTGGCACCCCCGCCCGAGCCCGAGGTCCGGCCCAGTGGGTCGCGCAAAGGAGGGCGCAGATGATCATGCGCCCCGGGCAGCAGTTGCTGCTGCCCGCAAAACCGCTGTTTATTTGGTCCACCCTGGTGACGGCTCTGGGGCTGAGCATGTTGCAAAACATCGGCTTGTGGGGCCGTGCAGCATGGGCCCCAGACTGTCTGGCCCTGGTGCTGGTGTTTTGGACCGTGCACCAGCCTCAGCGGGTAGGAATGGCATCGGCTTTTGCCTTTGGCCTTTTGATCGACGTGCACCAGGGCGCCATTCTGGGGCAACACGGGCTGGCCTACACCGTCATGAGCTACCTGGCCATTGCCCTGCAACGCCGCCTGCTGTGGTTCACGGTTCCCTCGCAGGCCTTGCAAGTCTTGCCGCTGTTTTTGGTCTCACATGCCATCGAGCTCGGGGTGCGCATGGCTGCAGGCGGCCGGTTCCCGGGCTTGCCCCTGTTGCTCGCGCCGCTGCTGGAGTCGCTGCTCTGGCCAGCCGTGAGCATTTTGCTGCTGCTGCCGCAGCGCCGCGCCCCTGACCGCGATGCCCATCGGCCCTTGTAGCGTGAACACCTTTGCTGGCCTGCGCCCATGACCGAACTGCGCGACATTGAAACCGAGCTTGGCCGCTTCCGCAAGCGGGTGCTGGTGGCCAGCTTGGTTGTGCTGGGCTGCTTTTTCCTGCTGACAGCACGGCTGGTCTATTTGCAGGTGCTGCGCCACCAAGACCTGCTCGAGCAGGCCGAGAACAACCGCACGGCCATTGTTCCGGTGGTGCCCAACCGGGGCCTGATCATTGACCGCGAGGGGATTGTGCTCGC
>CAMATS010000093.1 GCA_945861195.1 Rhodoferax sp. OV413 | reverse complement strand
AACCAAGGCGGCAAGCGCAAGGGCGCGGTCTGCACCTACCTCGAGGCCTGGCACCTGGACATCGAAGAGTTTCTGGAACTGCGCAAAAACACCGGGGATGACCGCAGGCGCACCCACGACATGAACACCGCCAACTGGATACCCGACCTGTTCATGCGCCGAGTCATTGAAAAAGGCCAGTGGACCCTGTTCTCACCGAGCAACGTGCCTGACCTGCATGACAAGTTTGGAAAAGACTTTGAGAGGACCTATGTGGCCTATGAAGAAAAAGCCGCGCGAGGTGAAATCAAACCCTCGCGCGCCCTGCCAGCGGCTGACCTGTGGCGCAAGATGCTGACCATGCTGTTTGAAACCGGCCACCCCTGGATCACTTTCAAAGACGCCTGCAATATTCGCTCTCCACAGCAACACACCGGCGTAGTTCATTCGAGCAACCTGTGCACCGAGATCACGCTGAACACCAGCGATACCGAAACGGCTGTGTGCAACCTAGGGTCGGTTAACCTGCCGCAGCACCTCAAAGACGGATTGCTCGACCATGCCAAGTTGAAGAAGACCATCACCACCGCCATGCGGATGTTGGACAACGTGATCGACATCAACTACTACGCGGTCAAAAAGGCCCGTGACTCCAACCTGCGCCACCGGCCGGTCGGGCTGGGAGTAATGGGCTTCCAAGACAGCCTCTATGAGTTGCGCATCCCCTATGCCAGCGACGCCGCAGTTACCTTCGCAGACCACTCGATGGAAGCCATTTGCTACTACGCCTACTGGGCCTCGACCGATCTGGCGCGCGAGCGGGGGCGCTACTCCACCTACAAGGGCTCCCTGTGGGACAGGGGCATCATGCCCATAGACACACTGGACATGCTCGCTGAGCAACGCGGCGGCTACGTGGATGTAGACCGCAGCAGCCAGCTCGACTGGGATGCACTGCGCGCCAAGATCGCCGCTGACGGCATGCGCAATTCCAATTGCACAGCCATCGCACCCACAGCCACCATCTCCAACATCATCGGTGTAGACGCATCGATTGAACCCTGCTTTGGCAACCTGTCAGTGAAATCTAATTTGTCGGGGGAGTTCACCATCATCAACGGCTATCTGGTGCGAGATCTCAAACGCCTTGGCCTGTGGGACGATGTGATGGTGATGGACCTCAAGCATTTTGACGGCTCACTGGCACCCATAGACCGGGTGCCCAGCGATATCAAGGCACTCTATGCCACCGCGTTCGAGGTCGAGACCACCTGGCTGGTCGAAGCCGCAGCGCGTCGGCAAAAGTGGATCGACCAGGCGCAGTCACTCAATATTTACATGGCAGGTGCATCAGGAAAAAAGCTCGATGAGACCTACAAACTGGCCTGGATTCGCGGTTTGAAAACCACCTATTACCTGCGCACCATGTCGGCCACCCATGCGGAGAAATCCACTGTCACAGCGGGCCGTATGAACGCTGTATCGTCCGACCATGAGTCTGGCGGCAGTGCCAAAGTAGGCGCCCTCGAGCTTGCCGCGGCAACCGCGCGGGAGCAGTTGGAGCTGGGCCCTGCAACCGACGTGAAATTTTGCGGCATTGATGACCCGACCTGTGAGTCATGCCAGTAAGCAAATCACCCCAAGATACATCCCGCCCGATGTTTCTGAGCCACACCAGCCAGCGCAGAAGAGGCTCCTTCGTCAATGAAAGCTTTTCAATAAGCCGCGCGCGTTTCATAATATTTAAATCGGAATTCATATGTTGACCTGGGACGAAGAAGTCAAGCCCTCACCGCTGATGCAACCTTTAGCTAGCCCTTACGGCAGGCAGGTGACAGACACCACCATCCATCTCGCTGCGATGCATTTGCTGCGTGACGCCGCACCCCTGCAGCCCACCAATTTGCCCGGGGAGACCGTGCCGCCGTTGGTGAGTCCCCGACGCGTTAACGCCAATGACAAACGCATCATCAACGGCAAGACCGATGTCAACCAACTGGTGCCCTTCAAGTACAAATGGGCATGGGAAAAATACCTTGCCAGCTGCGCCAACCACTGGATGCCTCAAGAAGTCAACATGACGCGAGACATCGCGCTCTGGAAAGACCCGAAAGGGCTGACAGAAGACGAGCGCCGCATCATCAAGCGCAACCTCGGTTTTTTTGTCACAGCAGACTCCTTGGCCGCCAACAACATCGTGCTGGGAACTTACCGCCATATCACGGCGCCAGAATGCCGCCAGTTCCTGTTGCGCCAAGCCTTTGAGGAGGCAATTCACACGCATGCTTATCAGTACATTGTTGAGTCTCTTGGGCTCGATGAAAGCGAGATTTTTAACGCCTACAACGAAGTGAAGTCGATCCGAGACAAAGACGAATTTCTGATCCCCTTCATCCAGGCCATCATGGATCCGGCGTTCAAAACCGGCACCCTGCAAGACGACCAGACACTACTCAAATCCTTGATCGTGTTTGCCTGCCTTATGGAAGGCTTGTTTTTTTATGTTGGCTTTACCCAAATTCTGGCACTCGGACGGCAAAACAAGATGACTGGCGCTGCTGAGCAATACCAGTACATCTTGCGCGACGAATCCATGCATTGCAATTTTGGGATCGACTTGATCAACCAACTCAAACTTGAGAACCCGCAGCTTTGGACGCCTGAATTCAAGGCCGAAATCAAGGTTTTGTTCGAGAAGGCTGTTGAGCTTGAGTACCGCTACGCAGAGGACACCATGCCGCGCGGCGTGCTCGGTCTCAACGCGTCCATGTTCAAGGGCTACCTGCGCTACATTGCCAACCGTCGCGCCACCCAGATCGGACTGGAGCCCTTGTACCAGAACGAAGAAAATCCGTTTCCCTGGATGAGCGAGATGATTGACCTCAAGAAAGAGCGCAACTTCTTTGAAACCCGTGTCATAGAGTACCAGTCCGGTGGTGCTCTGTCTTGGGACTGACCGCTCGACATGACATTACTAATTTCACGACCGTACGATGGCCCCTTTGGGCGCATCGGACGCTCGTGGTCCCGAGTTCATGGTGCTGGGATTGAACCCAACACCATGGATCGCTTCCTGCAATCCAACATGCATGAAGTGCTCTTTGTAAATCGATCAAGGAGAAAATAATGGCAACTGCAAAATCACCCGCTGCGAAGAAAGCGGCACCTGCGAAGAAAGTAGCGGCTAAAAAAGCGGCACCTGCGAAGAAAGCGGCTCCGGCTAAAAAAGCCCCTGCGAAAAAAGTAGCGGCTAAAAAGGCACCTGCGAAGAAAGCGGCTCCAGCAAAAAAAGCCCCCGCGAAAAAAGTAGCGGCTAAAAAGGCGCCTGCGAAGAAAGCGGCTCCGGCAAAAAAAGCCCCAGCGAAGAAAGTAGCGGCTAAAAAAGCGGCTCCGGCAAAAAAAGCCGCAGCCAAAAAAGCCCCCGCGAAGAAAGCAGCCGTAGCCAAGAAGCCAGCAGCCAAGAAAGCAGCCAAGAAGCCGGCCGCCAAGAAAGCCGCGAAAGCACCCGCTGCGAAGGCCTCGCCTGCTCCTGCTGCTCCCGCTGCCCAGACCACGCTGAACCCACAAGCAGCTTGGCCGTTCCCGACAGCAAGCAAGCCCTGAACCCCTTAAAGGTTCAACTAAGAGCCCGGTGCATCACAGCCCCGGGCTTTTTTTCTGCAAGTCAAACCCTTAACCTTAAACGCCCCCTAGGCGAATTTATCCTCAGGGGTAGAAGGCTAACAGGCGGTAGCCCGAGATCCTCAGGGCTACTGCCGTAGGTAACAACACTTCGACCGAGGGAGACCAGTCAGCGCCTGGCTCGATCGAATCAGCGCTGGCAAACAACTCTTCAGACAGGAGAACACGCCGTACCAAAACTTCATCTTGGGCGTCTATCAGGGTCAGTTCCAGGGCAGGAACCGCAACCGGCGTGGCGGATTTGTTTCGAAGCACCAAAGACAAGCGAAAACTCTCCGGCGTGAGCTTGGCAAAAGCCGAGTTGTCTATCAGGATGGCATCTATATTTTTCTGCGGCCTTAGGCTGCAGTTCAGGGGTTGACACAACACCTTGAGGGAGGGTGCCAGCCAGGGGAGCGCGCTGGCTACTTCGTCGCGCTCCTGTATCAGCACCTGCAAGGCTAGGACCGAGCTCAGGGCAAAGCCCAAAGTGGCCAACAGTGTCGTCAGAATCAATTGGGCCATGGTGTCGGAACCGGACCCAGACTGTGCCAACCGGGGCTGGTCTGCTGCGTCCGGGCCCACTACCAGAGCAGGTGAGGCGCCCTCTGAGCTGTCGGGCATGGCCGCAGGCCTCACTGACAGGCGGTCATCAGAACCCATCCATCCTCCCGGTCTGCCACCGAAAGCGCGCAATATGGCGAATAAGCATCAACCAGACATTGCGCTTGGCGCTCCAAAATACCCGATAGCACCAGGTGTCCGCCAGGTGCCAGGCGGGCACACAACAGGGGGGCCAACACCTGCAAAGGTGTGGCGAGAATATTTGCCAGCACGACCTGGTACAAGCCTGTGGCGGTGTCTGGCAAGCCGGTCTTTGGCCGCACCCCGTTGGCCTGGGCGTTCTGAGCTGTGGCCTCGAGTGCAGCCGTATCGATGTCAACCGCATCGACCGCCGAGGCGCCAAACTTGGCAGCGCCGATGGCCAGGATGCCAGAGCCGCAGCCATAGTCCAGCACCCGGCCCAGCCCAGCTGCTGCCCTTGATTGGCCATGCGCAGCAATCCAGCGCAGGCACATGGCTGTGGTGGGGTGGGTACCGGTGCCAAAGGCCATGCCGGGGTCCAGGCGAATCAGGGTGCGGGCCTGCGACGGTGGCTCATGCCAGGTCGGAACGATCCAGAACTCGGGCGTTATTTGTACCGGGACGAACTGGGACTGGGTCAGGCGCACCCAGTCCTGCTGAGGCACCGCAGACACGCCCCCCCACTGGCAAGCGACAAAAATATCCTGCGCCCTGAGCAGGGCCAGCGCCTTTGAGGCGAGCGCCTCAGAGGCAAACAGTGCGCTCAAGCGGGAGCGGTGCCAGCCGTCCTGAGGCGCGGGCATTCCTGGCTCGCCAAACAAGGCCTGCTCCGCATCGGTTTGGGCATCAGCGTCTTCCACACTGACGCTGGCGGCCTCGAGTGCGTCCAGGGCTTCGCTCAGGGGCTCGACCAATGCCTGGGGGCAGGTCAGGCAAAGCTCAAACATGCCCTCGGGCGCTCAGCGCGGACGTTGCGCAAGCCATGCTTCAAGGTAATGGATATTGGTCCCGCCAGCGGTGAACTTGGCGTCTACCATCAGCTCGCGGTGCAGGGGAATATTGGTCTTGATTCCCTCCACAACGGTTTCACCCAGAGCAGTTCGCATGCGCGCCAAGGCCTGCTCCCGCGTGTCGCCGTGGCAAATGATTTTGCCCACCATGGAGTCGTAGTTGGGCGGCACAAAGTAATTTGAGTAAATATGCGAGTCAACCCGTACACCCGGCCCGCCCGGCGCATGCCACAGGGAGATGCGCCCGGGTGAGGGCACGAAGCTGTAGGGGTCTTCGGCATTCACACGGCACTCGATGGCATGGCCTCGCATAGCGATCTGGCGCTGTGTAAAGGGGAGTTTTTCCCCCGCTGCCACCATGATCTGGGTTCGAACAATATCGATGCCGGTGGTCATCTCGGTCACCGGGTGTTCAACCTGCACACGGGTGTTCATTTCAATGAAGTAGAACTCGCCGTCCTGGTACAAAAATTCAAAAGTGCCGGCACCCCGGTACGCAATTTTCTTGCAGGCGGCAACGCAGCGCTCACCAACCCGCTCGATCAGCTTGCGCGCAATGCCCGGGGCTGGGGCTTCTTCAATGATTTTTTGGTGGCGCCGTTGCATCGAGCAATCGCGCTCGCCCAGGTAAACCGCGTTTTTAAATTTGTCGGCCAGGATTTGGATCTCAATGTGCCGGGGGTTCTGCAGGAATTTTTCCAGGTACACCGCTGGGTTGCCAAAAGCTGCCTGCGCCTCTGCTTTGGTCGTGGCCACGGCATTCACCAGGGCCGCCTCGGTGTGCACCACCCGCATGCCACGGCCGCCACCGCCCCCAGCGGCCTTGATGATCACCGGGTAGCCCACAGTTCGGGCGATCCGCCGAATTTGGACTGGGTCGCCCGGCAATTCCCCCTCAGAACCGGGCACACAGGGCACACCGGCCTTGATCATGGCTTGCTTAGCCGAAACCTTGTCGCCCATGATACGAATCGACTCAGGCGTAGGCCCAATAAATTGAAAGCCGCTTTTCTCAACTCGTTCGGCAAAATCTGCGTTTTCGCTCAAAAAACCGTACCCTGGATGGATGGCCTCGGCGTCGGTGACTTCCGCAGCAGAAATAATGGCCGGCATATTGAGGTAGCTCAGGGCCGACGGCGCCGGGCCGATGCACACCGCTTCTTCAGCCAGCTTGACATACTTGGCCTCGCGGTCTGCCTCTGAGTAAACCATGACGGCCTTGATGCCAAGCTCTTGGCAGGCGCGCTGGATACGTAGCGCGATTTCCCCGCGGTTGGCTACAAGAATTTTTTTGAACATGGCAGGCTGTAGGGACTTCAGTCGACCACAAACAAGGCCTGGCCGTATTCCACGGCCTGTCCGTTCTCACACAAAACCCGGCTGACCGTGCCTGAGACTTCAGATTCGATCTCGTTGAGAATCTTCATGGCCTCAATAATGCAGACGGTGTCGCCCACCTTGATCAGGTCACCCACTTCAACAAAAGCTTTGGCCCCGGGCGAAGCAGACCGGTAAAAAGTACCCACCATCGGGGACTTGACAGCGATGACCGCGGGCGGCTCCGCTGCTGCCTCGGCGACCACTGCCGGTGCAACTGCCTGGACGACCTGGGGCCCGCTTGGCTGCTGAACCGCAGCAGGCTGAACCTGCGCCAGAGCCGGCGCTGCGGCCACACCGGCTTTGACAATGCGAATCTTGCCCTCTGGTTCGGTGATCTCGAGTTCTGACACATTGGACTCGGAAACCAGGTCAATCAGCGTTTTCAGTTTTCTTAAATCCATGACAACTCCCAGGATTTTGATTTCAACATCGGCTAATTTACCTTAAAAAAAGGCAACTGCGAAAAAACTGGTGAAAAACTGGTGAAAAAATAATTTCATGCTGCTGCCGATAAATCAGCGCAGGGCGGACCATGCGCTCAGGTCTGCGGCAGTAATGCGCCCCATTTTACGATGCGCCACCGCGCCGCTGCCAGCCAGCACCACAGTAAAAGGCAGGGCGCCGCTTAAATTGCCCAGGGTCTTGCTGAGTTCGATACCCGCAAAGCCCGCCAGGGCAACCGGGAAAGAAACCGGCGACTGGGCCAGAAAACGATTCACAGCCTCCCGCTGATCTACCGCAATACCCAGCAGTTGCCAGCTTTTAGCTGCATTTTCCTGATAAAAACGACTCAGAAGAGGGAGCTCCTCAATACAGGGCGGGCACCAGGTGGCCCAGAAATTGATCAGCAAAGGCCGTCCGCGCAAATCTGCCAGCTGCAAATTCTGGCCCTGCGGCGTAGCCAACACCACCGACCAGAGCGCCGGTGTGACGAGCTCTGGCTGCTCCAGCGCCTGGCGCTGCCACCAGGCCAGGCCCAAGCCACCGAGTGCCGCCGCACTGGCCAGACCAAGCAATGCACCCCGCCGGCGGGGGGGCCGGAGGTCACTGGGCGGCGGCTTGGCTGGGATGCTGTCTTGGGGGCTCATGGCTTCCTATCATGCACCAAAGCACGCAGTGCGGCCAAATCGCCGCGCGGTGCCCGCCCCCTGGCGTCTGGTTTGAGCGCGCCGCGCACATCGTCATGGTCGTACACCATCAGGTGCACGCCGACCTCCTCGTTCAAT
>CAMATS010000092.1 GCA_945861195.1 Rhodoferax sp. OV413 | reverse complement strand
ATCAAAAGATAAAACAGGGCTACCGGCACCAGCACGGCATTGCCGATCAGTGCAAAGGCAAAACTGCCGCCAAGCTTGACCGAGGCCAGCAGCGAGCGCAGGGCGTCTTCGTAGTTGCCGTTGAGGTAGTCCAGCAGATAGGCCTTGATGCTTGCCACGTCCAGGGCAAAGCCAATGCCAATCTGGGCCAGGGCTGGCTTGAGCGTGCTGTTGATGCGCTCCAGCAGCACCGGCACCTGCTCGCGCAACAGGGGCAGCTCTTTGCTGACGATGGGCACGATCAGCAAAACCATGCTCAGCAAGGCCACAATGAACAGCACCTCGACCAACACCACGGCCAGCAGCCGGGGCAGCCGGCCGCCGCCGACCCGGTCAAGCCAATCGACCAGCGGCGTGAGCGCATAGGCCAGCACTGCAGCCACCACAAAGGGGGTGAGCACCGGCGCCAGCAACCACAGTGGCAGCACCAATGCCAGCAGGATGCCGGCCCAGGCGGCGGCGCGTTTTTGTGTCTGGGTGAAAGTCATCGTGCAGGCTGGGGTGAAGGGCGGCTTGGGTGAACCCGTAAAATCTGTTTCGATTCTATCGGGCCGCCGTCTGTCTAAGCGGCTCGGCACGCCCGGCCACCACGCCCGCCCCACGCACCCAATCTCACAGCCAACCGCCATGACGAAGCCGCAGAGCCCTCCTCCCCTGTCGTACAAGGACGCAGGTGTCGATATCGACGCCGGTGACGCGCTGGTCGAGCGCATCAAACCGTTGGCCCGCAAGACCATGCGCGAAGGCGTGCTGGCCGGCATTGGCGGCTTTGGCGCCCTGTTTGAAGTGCCCAAGCGCTACCGCGAGCCGGTGCTGGTGAGCGGCACCGATGGCGTGGGCACCAAGCTCAAGCTCGCCTTTGAATGGGACATGCACGACACGGTGGGCATAGACCTGGTGGCCATGAGCGTGAATGATGTTCTGGTGCAGGGGGCTGAGCCCCTGTTTTTTTTGGATTACTTTGCCTGCGGCAAGCTCAACGTTGACACAGCCGCCGCGGTGATAGGCGGCATTGCCCGTGGATGCGAGCTGTCTGGCTGCGCCCTGATTGGTGGCGAAACCGCCGAAATGCCGGGCATGTACCCGGTGGGCGAGTACGACCTGGCCGGTTTTGCGGTGGGCGTGGTCGAGAAGTCAAAGATTCTGACGGGGCAGGACGTCAAGCCCGGTGATGTGGTGCTGGGCCTGGGGTCCAGCGGCGTGCACTCCAACGGCTTTAGCCTGGTGCGCAAATGCATTGAGCGGGCCGGCGACTCGCTGCCGGCCACAGTGGACGGGCAGCCTTTCCGGCAAGCGGTGATGGCGCCGACCCGGCTGTATGTCAAGAGCGTGCTGGCGGCCTTGGCGGCGCACCCGATCAAAGCACTGGCGCACATCACCGGCGGCGGTCTGCTGGAGAACATTCCGCGCGTGCTGCCCGACGGTCTGGCTGCGCACCTGGTCAAGGGCAGCTGGCCACAAAGCGAGTTGTTTGCCTGGCTGCAAACCACGGCGGCCATCGACGATCATGAGATGAACCGCACCTTCAACAACGGTATTGGCATGGTGCTGGTGTTGGCGCCAGAGCAGGCACAGGCCTGTTCCGAGACGCTGTGGGCCGGCGGTGAGCAGGTCTATACGATTGGCGTTATTGCCAGCCGAGCCCAAGCCCAGGCCCAGGTGGTGATGGTGGCCTGAGCAGGGCCAGCCTGGAAAAACGTGTAAGGGCGCGCTTGCGTGCTTAGAAATCTCTGCGCCTTACTTAGGCCTGCCAGTTACCACCCGCGCCGCTGATGACACGGCGAAACCGCAACACCCGCTCGGCAATCGGGTCGATGTCCAGGCCATCCTCGGCGCGAGAGAGATAAATCTCAAGATCGGCCAGGGCCAGCGCGGTCTCACCTAGCTCGGCCTGCGCCAAGCCGCGGTCGCGGTATTCGCCCCAGGCCTCGGGTAACAAGGCCACCAAGCGGTCTTGCACAGCGATGAGGCGGGCCCAGTCTTCCTGGGTACGGTGAATTTCTTTGAGGTTGCGCAGCATGCGGGCCAAGATATCGCGGGCCGGTGCGGCTTGCAAATAAAGGCCGATGGGCGCCTCGTCGTCAGTCAGCGCCCCATTGCGGCGCCGGTAGGGCTCCAGGCGCTCAGTGAGGTCTTCCCGGCTGAGCGATTGGCCCGACACCGGGTCAATCACCACCTGGCCCTTGGGCAGACCAATTTTGACCATGAAATGCCCCGGAAAAGCCACGCCATGGGCTTTCAAGCCCAGCCCGGTGGCGAGTTCGAGCCAGATCACGGCCAAGGAAATCGGGATGCCCCTGCGGGTGCGCATCACCGTGCTCAGAAAGCTGTTGTCGGGGTCGTAGTAATTGTTGAAGTTGGCGCCAAAGCCGAGGTCTTGGTAAAAAAACTGGTTCAGGGCGCGCAGGCGCTGCAATGCGGGGGCATCGCGGGCGACCCGCCGTTTGAGGCGGGCGAGCAATTGGTCTACATCGGCAAGCACCTGGGCAATATCGGTCTCTGGGTGTTCGTCTTGCACCAAAGAGGCCGCAGCTTCGAGCAGGGGGAAGCTTTCGTCGCAGCCGACCAGGGTCTGAAAATAGGCCAGCGGCGTGGGAACTTGAAAATTCATTGGCATGCGAGTTTGTACTGGCACTCGGCGGCGGCGTCAACTGGGTCGGTATCAGGGTTTATACGGGGGCAAGGCCCCAGTTGAGCGGGCTCGCTGCGTTGCGGCCGGTCTCAGCGCTGCAGCAGCTGCCGCAGGTTGAGGCCCAGCAGCCGAACTGTGACAAGATACATCGTGCCCGACGCCAGCAGCACCAAGGCCATGAGCCCGAGCCGTTTGAAACCCTGGGCCTGCAGGGCGGTCCAGTCCAGGCTGTTTGCCAGGCTCAACAAAAAGGCAGCCAGCAGCCCACAGGCCACACCCACCCGCAAGGCAAACAGGCCCCAGCCAGGCTCGGGCCGGTAGCTGCCCCGGCGCAGCAGCCCAAACAGCAGCCACAGGGCATTAATGCAGGCCCCCAGTCCAATGGCCAAGGCCAGCCCGGCATGCTGCAACACCGGCACCAAGACGATATTGAGGAGCTGCGTGATGACCAGCACCGCCACCGCAATTTTGACCGGGGTGCGAATGTCTTGGCTGGCATAAAAGCCCGGCGCCAGCACCTTGATCGCCACCAGACCGACCAAGCCAACGCCGTAGCCCATCAGGGCGCTGGTGGTTTGCAGCACATCGCGCTCAGTGAAGGCGCCGTAGTGGTAGAGCACTGACACCAAGGGCTTGGCGAAGGTCAGCAGGGCTACCGCACAGGGAGCCGCCAGCAGCAGCACCCAGCGCAGACCCCAGTCGATCAGGGCAGCATACTGCCGGCTGTCTTGCTCAGCGCGGGCGGCGGCCAGTTGCGGGGTCAGCACCACGCCCAGGGCCACGCCCAGCAGCGCGGTGGGGAACTCCATCAGCCGGTCGGCATAGCTCAGCCAGCTGACACTGCCGGGCGTGAGGTGCGAGGCAATCTGGGTGTTGATGAGCAAAGAGATCTGCGCCACGCTCACCCCCAGCAAGGCCGGCACCATCAATTTGAGGATGCGCTGGGTGGACGAATCAGCCCAGGCCTGGCGCAGCGCAGACCAGCCCAGGCCAATCCGAGGCAGCAGTCCGAGTCGGCGCAGACCCCAGGCCTGCGCTGCGAGTTGGAGCACTCCGCCAAGCATGACACCCAGCGCCAGCGCATAGATTGGCTCCAGCCCCTGGCCGGCAAACCAGGGCGAGCCCCAGACCATGGCGGCAATCATGGCCAGGTTCAGCAGCACCGGAGTGGCAGCGGGCAGGGCAAAGCGCTTCCAGGTGTTGAGCACGCCAGCCGCCAAAGCGACCAGCGACATGAAGGCAATGTAGGGGAACATCCAGCGGGTCATGATGACTGCGGCCTCAAAACTCCCGGGCTGCTGTTGCAGGCCACTGGCCATAGCCCAGACCAGCAGCGGCGCCGCCAACACCCCGAGCAAACAGGTCAGGGTCAGCACCCAGGCCAGGACAGTGGCAACCCGGTCGACCAGCAACTGGGTGGCAGCATCACCCTGCTGCTGCTTGCTCGCCGCCAGCACCGGCACAAAGGCCTGGCTGAAAGCGCCTTCTGCAAACAGCCGGCGAAACAGGTTGGGGATGCGAAAGGCGACATTGAAGGCGTCGGTCATGGCACTGGCGCCAAACAGCGAAGCCATCAGCAACTCGCGCGCCAGTCCGGTGATGCGCGAGGCCAGAGTCAGCACGGAGACGGTGGACGCAGATTTGAAAAGATTCACCCGATCAGTGTAGTGCGGGGCCCGAACGGCGCGCCCAGGTCAGTCTGGGCTCGGAGTCGCCCTGATACACTGGTGGGCTTTGCTGGCATCATCCTCAGACACAAGGAACTACTTATATGGCATCTGGAAAACCCAAGAAAAAGAACCCGCGCCTAGCGTCGGGCCGCAAGCGCGTGCGTCAGGACATCAAGATCAACGCTGCCAACACCTCGCTGCGCTCACAGTACCGCACCGCGGTCAAAAATGTTGAGAAAGCCGTGCTGGCTGGCGACAAAACCAAGGCGACCGAAGCCTTTGGCAAGATGCAAGCGGTAGTAGACACCGTGGCCGACAAAGGCATCTTCCATAAAAACAAGGCCGCTCGCGACAAGAGCCGCCTGTCGACCAAGGTGAAAACCCTGGCCACCCAAGCCGCCTGAACCCAGGCGCTTCGCCCGAATTCCCCTGAACGGGAATTCGCCGTTTGAACCGGGTGCGCTGTCAGCAAAAGCAAAAAAGCCGTCGACAAGACGGCTTTTTTGTGGGCGCCAGGCGCAAAGATCAAGTCTGCATCCGCAGCAGCAGCGAGGCCCGCCGAAGGCAAAGCCCTAAGGGAAAGCCCTTCGCACGCCAGCTCCATGAACCCCAGCGCAGGGCGTCGGAGCCTCAACCGCCTGATTCAGGCCGGCGGTCGGTTAATTGCAAGTCGTTGTCGCGCCCGAAGTTGATGCAAAAATCCCAGGCCATGACATCGTGGTCTCGCAGGTCTTGGTGCAGAACCACGCAACTCACACCTTCCACAGCGCCTGGGGTGCACCAGGGCGAGTAGCCTAAATGGCTGCCCGGCTGGGTGCCGCCGGGACGAAATTGGCTCATCACACCGGCCAGGCGCTCGGCCCAGTCACTCGGGCGAAAGGTTTTGCCCTGTTTTGTGAGACCGAGGATGACGACTGTTTTGGCAGGGTTGGCAAGCATTGGGGAGCCTGCTACCAGGGCAAGAGGGCCATGTTGCAGCGCACAACAATTCTACCTTCTGCCCGCTGGGACTGGGCTCAATAGATCAGGGCAAGTCGCAGCGCCGCGCCCTGCTGTGGCCATGCAACCGACCGATCTGCAGCGGCGCAAAGAGCCCCGGCATTGGCTCTAAAATTGTTACCTGGCGGCCCAACCCAGTTTGGGCCGCTTTGTTTTTAGACAGACCTCGGAGCCCAAAACCATGAACGCCGCCGCCCAGTTGCCAGAGGCCTCTTCCCCCCATGTGATGCCAACCTATGGCCGCCTGCCAATTGCCCTGTCGCATGGCCAGGGCTGCCGCGTCTGGGATGTCAACGGCAAAGAGTACCTGGATGCGCTCGGCGGCATTGCCGTCAATACACTGGGCCACAACCACCCCAAGCTGGTGCCCGCGCTGCAGGACCAACTGACTCGGCTGATCCACACCTCCAACTATTACCACATACCGCATCAAGAGGCACTGGCCAAGAAACTGGTGGAGATCTCGGGCCTGAGCAATGTTTTTTTCTGCTCCACCGGCCTGGAGGCCAATGAAGCAGCCCTGAAACTGGCGCGCAAGTTCGGCCATGACAAAGGCATTGAGCGGCCCGAGATTGTGGTGTACGAGAAAGCCTTTCATGGTCGCTCGATCGCCACCCTGAGTGCCACTGGCAATGTCAAGGTGCAGGCCGGTTTTGGCCCGCTCGTAGAGGGTTTCATTCGGGTGCCACTCAACGACATCGCAAGCCTGGAAGCGGCCACAGCCGGCAATCCGAACCTGGTGGCAGTGTTTATGGAGGCGATTCAAGGCGAAGGCGGTGTCAACCCCATGCACATGGATTACCTGCGCCAAGTGCGCACCCTGTGCGACCAGCGCGACTGGCTGCTGATGATTGACGAGGTGCAGTGCGGCATGGGACGCACTGGCAAGTGGTTTGCCCATCAGTGGGCCGGCATTCAGCCTGACGTGATGCCGCTGGCCAAGGGCCTGGGCTCGGGCGTGCCGGTGGGCGCGGTGGTGGCCGGGCCGAAAGCGGCCCATATTTTCAAGACCGGCAACCACGGAACCACCTTTGGCGGCAACCCGCTGGCCATGCGTGCCGGCCTGGAAACCATTCGCATCATGGAAGACGATGACCTGCTGGGCAACGCAAGCCGGGTCGGCGCCCATTTGGTGGCGGGCTTGCGACAGGCACTGGCGACTGAGCTGGCCAGCGGTGGCGTGAAAGAAATCCGTGGCCTGGGGCTGATGCTGGGCATCGACCTGGCCAAACCCTGCCCAGGCCTGATGCAGCAATGCCTGGAGCAGGGTCTGCTGATCAGCGTCACGGCCGACAGCGTGATCCGCCTGGTGCCGCCGCTGATCATGAGCACCGCCGAGGCCGATGAGGTGGTGGCCATCCTGTGCCCCCTGGTGAAAAAGCTGTTGGCGGCAGGGCCATGAAACACTACCTGCAGTTCAGTGACCTCAGTGCCGACGACTACGCTTATTTGTTCGAGCGGGCCGCGCTGATCAAAAAAAAATTCAAGGCCTACGAGCGGCATCAGCCGCTGGCCGACCGCACGATGGCCATGATTTTCGAAAAGGCGTCTACCCGCACCCGGGTCAGCTTTGAGGCGGGCATGTACCAATTGGGCGGCAGCGTGGTGCATCTGACCACCGGCGACAGCCAGCTCGGCCGGGCAGAGCCGATAGAGGACAGCGCCCGCGTCATCAGCCGCATGGTGGACCTGGTGATGATCCGCACCTACGAGCAGACCAAGATCGAGTGCTTTGCCAGCCACTCGCGGGTGCCAGTGATCAACGGCCTGACCAATGAATTTCACCCCTGCCAGATCCTGGCCGACATCTTCACCTTCATTGAGCACCGGGGCTCTATCCAAGGCAAGACGGTGGCCTGGGTGGGAGACGGCAACAACATGGCCAACACCTGGCTGCAGGCCAGCGAGATTTTGGGCTTTAGGGTGCATGTGAGCACACCGGGCGGCTACGAGGTCGACCAATCGGTGGCTGGGCTGCGCTCGGCTGAGAGCTACCAGGTCTTCAGTGATCCCTTGCAGGCCTGCGCCGGGGCCGACCTGGTCACCACCGATGTCTGGACCAGCATGGGCTATGAGGCCGAGAACGAGGCCCGCAAACTGGCCTTTGCGCGCTGGTGCGTGGACGACGAGATGATGCGTGCAGCCCGGCCTGAGGCCCTGTTCATGCACTGCCTGCCGGCGCACCGGGGCGAAGAGGTGCAGGCCGAGGTGATCGACGGGCCGCAAAGCGTGGTGTGGGATGAGGCTGAAAACCGCCTGCATGTGCAAAAAGCTTTGATGGAATTTTTGCTGCTCGGCCGCTTGTAGAGCCTGGCCTCCTGTGCAGGGTTGACCGGCACAAAGGCCTCCAGGCTGAAGTATTTTCCCAAAACGTTGGAATTTTCCGACACCACCCCAAGCCGCTGCGGTACAGAATCCGGCGCACCATGCCCCGCATCTACGACATTTCGCCGCCGGTTGGCCCGACCAGCCCGGTGTTTCCGGGCGACACCGCCTACCAGCA
>CAMATS010000091.1 GCA_945861195.1 Rhodoferax sp. OV413 | reverse complement strand
GCTCGAAACGAGCTGAAGTCGTGCTGGCCCAGCAAACTGGCCGCCGCCGACTGCATTGCTGATTGGTCAAGCGGGCGAAATGCCCAGCCGATTCGGCCTGCAGCAATGCTTGGCCGCACAGCAGACTCCAGCAAAACATAGGTGTAGCGGCGCGACAGAGCGCTGGCGCGGCAATGAAAATCACCAGGGACGGCTTGCGCCCACTCCACCGCAATGGTGTCGGGCAAAAAGGCGTTGGTGCCTCTCACCCAAGAGGACACGCTGCGCCGAAGTGTTGTGTCGAAATGCACCACTTGCATCAGCCCGTGCACACCGGTATCGGTGCGACCGGCACACAGTGTGCTGATTTTTTGTGTGGTGAATTTACCCAAAGCCAGCTCGAGCTTGTCTTGCACGGTTTGGCCCGACAGCTGGCTTTGCCAGCCCTGGTAGGGCTGGCCGTTGTAGCTGACGCCCAGCGCCATCCTCAAGTCAACCCCAGCGGCCGCTTGGCATGGCGGTACAGGCCAGGTTTCACTTTAAGCGACCCAGCGCCCGTTCTGCCTTGGACAGCAGGTCGCCCGAGGCCCCTGCGATGACTTCCTCTATCAGCGAGCGCGCGCCGTCTTCATCACCAATGGCCCTGAACTCTTCGGCCAGATCGAGTTTGGTTTGCAACGGGTCGTCCGAGTCACCCGGCAAGTCAAGACTGCGATCGGCGGGCGGGTCATCGAGGTCAAGCGAGAGCGAGTCGAGGCTGGTCGGCAAGGACTGCTGGCTTGCCTCTGGTCGCTGCGCTGGCTGTTCGGGTTCGAATTCAAGATCAAGTTCGCGCGGATCGAGCTCGCTGTCTTGCACCGCTGCACCTGCGGCTTCATCGGGCAGAGCTTGGACCTCAAGGTCTGCCTGTGCGCGCACTGGGTCTGGGTCGGGCTGTGTTGGTTCTGGCAGAACCACCGGGGGCGGCTCGGGCTGCTGCAGCATGGGTGCAAGGGCAGGGCGGTCTACAGCCTCATCAGCGGTACGCAGGGCCTCTTGATCGGCTGCTTTTTGGCGCATGACCAGGGTCTCTAGCGGGCTGCCCGGCCCTGCCGGCTGCACCGAGTCGACGGTGTTTTGCCGGCGTTGGCCAAGGCGGTAGGCCAGCAAACTCGTCAGCAGTGTGAGCAGGCCTGCCGCAAGCCAAGGCACCAGCGGATGCTCGGCCCAATAGCCTAGGGTTGCAGGGCTCTTGGCGGGCTGGGTTGATGAGGCAGGCGCCTGGGGTGCTGAGGCTGGCGCGCTGGCGCTGGGCAAAGCCGGCACGGGTTGGGCTAATACTGGCGCTGGTGCTGAGCTTGCAGAGGCCGGTGCCGATGCGCTGCTGGCAGCATCGGTGCTGCCGCTCAATTTGCTCAATTCGTTGATGTTGCGGGCAAGTTCGTCGGCTCGGCTGGCGGTCTCCCGCAGGCTGCGTTCTTTGGCCAGCCGGTCCTCGGCTGAGCTTTCTTCGACGCTGTTTTTAGCCAGGGTTAATTTGTCAGCGCCAGCTTTGCCGGCCTGCTGGTCCTCAAGCTTGGCCTGCACTGTGCCGCTGGATTGCCGGCTTTGGCTTTCGATTTGCGTCGCCTGGGCAATAGCCGCGAATTTTCGCCGGAAGTCGTTGAAGTCTTGGCTCTGCGCCGCAATGATGCGCGAGGCCAGCGGCGCGGGTGTTTGCGCGGACTGCTGTGCAGTTGGAATAACCAGGACAGCGCCGGCTTGGATCCGGTTGACGTTTTCTTCCAGGAAAACCCCGGGGTTGGCACGCAGCAGGGCGACCAACATTTGGTCTAAAGATACGCCAGACGGCTTCAAGGACAGGGCAATTGCGCCCGCAGTGTCGCCAGATCGCACCGTCACTGTGTCTGGGCCGAGCTTGGGCGTTTTGTCCGGGCTGGCGTCTTTGGGGCTGGTGCCAGCTTTGGCTTGGGCGAACAGCAGCGTGTAATCGCGCAGCAGTCTGCCATTGGACCACTTGGCCTCCAGCACCAAGTCAATGAAGGAATCATTGATGGCCCCGCTGCTCAAGAGCCGAATAAAGGGCTGGCCATCGGCGCGTTTTTGTACAGTCACCTGGATGGCCGAGACGATGGTGCCGTAGCTCATGCCGGCGGCCTGAAACGCGTCTTGGGAAGCAATGGCTGCACTGAGTGTGGCGGCCTCATCGGCCGAAATATCCAGAAAATCAATCTCGGCGCGAAGAGGCTCCCCCAGCAGCGAACTCACCACCACGCGGCCCAAGGACAGGGCCTGTGCCTGTGAGGCCCACAGCGTGAGGCTCAGCACGCCGCACACCAGCGCTGTGCGCGGCCAATCCCTAATTTTGACAGTCACGGTGATGCCTCCATGCCCCGGATTCTACGTGCCCGAGCCAGCCGGCCAGGGGGCCGGCAGCGCTGCTTTTTCAGTGGGCCAGAAGAATTCGCAGCATGCGGCGCAGGGGTTCCGCAGCGCCCCACAGCAGTTGGTCGCCAATCGTGAATGCGCCAACATAGTCCGGGCCCATGGCAAGCTTGCGGATTCGTCCCACCGGAATATCCAGCGTGCCGGTCACGGCCACTGGCGTGAGCCCTTTCAAGGTGGCTTCCCGGGTGTTGGGTATGACCTTGGCCCAGGGGTTGTCTGCAGCAATCAAGGCCTCGATATCGGCGCTAGGCAGGTTTTTCTTGAGCTTGAAGGTCAGTGCCTGGCTGTGGCAGCGCATGGCGCCCACACGCACGCAAAGCCCATCGACTGGGGTCTCTGCGCTGCCAAATGCTGCACCCTGCCCCAGGATTTTGTTGGCCTCAGCCCCGCCTTTCCACTCTTCGCGGGAGACGCCCCAGCCCGCCTCGTCAGATTGCTTGCCCAGGCCCAGGTCTTTGTCAATCCAGGGTATGAGGCTGCCACCCAGGGGCACGCCAAAGTTGGCGGTTTCCCGTGAGTCGAGCGAGCGCTGACGGGCCAGCACCCGCTTGTCGATTTCCAGTATCGCGGATTTGGGATCGTCCAACAGGCCGCGCACCTCAGCATGGAGGCTGCCAAACTGGGCCAGCAACTCCCGCATGTGCTGAGCCCCGCCGCCCGAGGCGGCCTGGTAGGTCATGCTGGTCATCCACTCGACCAAGCCCGCTTTGAACAGGGCGCCTACGCCCATCAGCATGCAACTCACCGTGCAGTTGCCGCCGATCCAATTTTTGCCGCCAGCAGTCATGGCCTTGTGGATGACGGGCAGATTGACCGGATCCAAAATAATGACAGCGTCTTTTTCCATGCGCAGCGTTGACGCCGCGTCGATCCAGTGCCCCTTCCAGCCCGAAGCGCTCAGCTTGGGGAAGACTTCGGTGGTGTAGTCGCCGCCTTGGGTGCTGATGATGATGTCGCACCGCTTGAGCGCATCGATATTGAAGGCGTCTTGCAGTGTGGTTTCGTTCTTGGCCAGGTCAGGGGCCTGGCCGCCGGCATTCGATGTGGAGAAAAACAGTGGCTCGATCAGACCGAAGTCGCCCTCGGTCTGCATTCTGTCCATCAGCACCGAGCCAACCATTCCGCGCCAGCCGATCAGACCAACCAGATGTCCTGTTTTCATAATATCGCCCCTTCAGATGTTTGTGAATGATTTCCATCTGCCCGGCTCGTCTGGCCGGTGGGGGCGCGACGAACCAGGCTTGACTAGCCCTTGGTGGTGGTTTGGGTGAATGTCCGGCCGCAAGCTCGGCACTGGCGCAACGACACCCAGCCCAGGGAAGCGGTTGTGTATGGCGCGCGAGGTTGGGAAGACATGAATGGATTGTAGTTTGACGCTATGCCAGCGCTCTGACAACCGCAGCGCCCATCTCGGCGGTGCCCACGCGCGTGGTGCCGGGGCTGAAGATGTCCGATGTGCGCAGTCCCTGGACCAGTACGCGCTTGACGGCAGCTTCGATTCTTTGGGCCGCCGCCTCCTGCTTGAGGCTGTAGCGCAGCATCATGGCCGCACTCAATATCGTGGCCAAGGGGTTGGCAATGCCCTTGCCCGCAATGTCTGGTGCGCTACCATGGCTGGGCTCGTAAAGCCCCTGGTTGGTGGCATTCAGGCTGGCCGAAGGGAGCATGCCGATGGAGCCGGTGAGCATCGCTGCCTCATCGCTGAGGATGTCGCCAAACATATTGCCGGTGACCACAACATCAAATTTCTTGGGCTCGCGCACCAATTGCATGGCGGCGTTGTCAACATACATGTGGTCCAGCGCCACATCCGGATATTGCTTGCCAATGTCACTGACCACGTCTTTCCAGAACTGGAAGGTTTCCAGTACATTGGCCTTGTCCACGCTGGTGACGCGTTTGCTGCGTTTACGTGCCGCCTGGAATGCCACATGGGCAATGCGCTCGATTTCTGGCCGGGTGTAGCGCATGGTGTCGAAAGCTTCTTCTGCGCCCGCAAACAAGCCGTCTGTGGCGACTCGGCGACCGCGTGGCTGGCCAAAATAAATATCGCCAGTGAGCTCGCGGATGATCAGGATATCGAGCCCGGCAATCAACTCGGGCTTCAGGCTGGAGGCGTCAACGAGCTGCTCGTAGCAAATGGCCGGACGAAAATTAGCGAACAAGCCCAGATGTTTTCGCAGCCCTAGGATCGCTTGTTCGGGCCGCAACGGGCGGTCAAGCGTGTCGTATTTCCAGTCGCCCACTGCACCAAACAACACCGCGTCGGCCTGCTGGGCCAGCCGCAGCGTGGCTTCGGGCAGCGGATGGCCATGGGCGTCGTAGGCAGCGCCGCCAACCAGCGCGGTCTCCATCTCAAACGACAGATCCAACGCCTCGAGCACCTTCACGGCTTGGGCGACGATTTCAGTGCCTATTCCGTCACCCGGCAAAATCGCAATTTTCATGGCTTGGTAACAATGTTTGTGATGAAGGTTCAGGTGATCAGGCTGCGGGCCAGCCATGGCTTTTCGGCCAGACGTTGGGCCTCAAAAGCTCGAATTTTATCGGCGTGGCGCAGGGTCAGGCCGATGTCGTCGAAACCGTTGATCAGGCAGTACTTACGAAATGCTTGCACCTCAAAGGGCAGCTCCTGCCCATCCGGCTTGAGAACCACCTGGCGCTGCAGGTCAATGGTCAGGCTGTAGCCCGGAAAGGCGGCCGACTCATCGAACAGAGCGCTTACCTGCGCCTCTGGCAACACAATTGGCAACAGCCCGTTTTTGAAGCTGTTGTTGAAAAAAATATCTGCGTAACTCGGGGCGATGATGGCGCGAAATCCGAATTGGTCAAGCGCCCAAGGCGCATGCTCGCGCGACGAGCCGCAGCCAAAATTCTTGCGCGCCAGCAGGATGCAGGCCCCTTGGTAGCGGGCCTGATTGAGCACAAAGTCGGGGTTTGGGCGGCGGCTGTTGGGGTCCTGCCCGGGGTAACCGGCGTCAAGGTAGCGCCATTGGTCAAACAGATTTTGGCCAAATCCGGTTTTTCGGATCGACTTGAGGAACTGCTTGGGAATGATGGCATCGGTATCAACATTTTCCCGGTCCATCGGGGCCACCAGGCCTTTGAGCGTGTCAAATTTTTGCATGTTGGTCGGTGCTCAGGCAAACTGCCGGGTGTCGACAAAATGGCCATGGATGGCCGCGGCTGCCGCCATGGCTGGGCTCACCAGGTGGGTGCGCCCACCGGCTCCTTGGCGGCCTTCAAAATTACGGTTGCTGGTCGAGGCGCAGCGTTCGCCGGGCTCGAGCCGGTCAGCGTTCATGGCCAGACACATGGAGCAGCCCGGTTCGCGCCATTCAAAGCCGGCAGCGCGAAAAATCTCGTGCAGACCCTCCTGTTCAGCTTGCGCCTTAACCAAGCCAGAACCTGGAACCACCATAGCCAGTTTGATATTTTTTGCCACTTTTCGCCCAAGCTTGCGCACCACCGCTGCGGCTTCGCGCATGTCTTCAATGCGGCTGTTGGTGCATGAGCCAATGAAGACCTTGTCGACATAGAGATCGTTGAGCGCCTTGCCAGGCTCTAGGCCCATATAGGTCAGGGCCCGTTCGATGGCGCTGCGTTTGCTGGCGTCTTTTTCTTTGTCTGGGTCGGGCACCCGGCTGTCGATGCCGAGCACCATCTCGGGGGAGGTGCCCCAGGTCACCTGGGGAATCAATTGGCTCGCATCGAGCTCGACCAAGGCATCGAAATTGGCATCCGCGTCAGAGTGCAGAGTTTTCCAGTAAGTCACTGCCTGTTCCCACTCAAGCGTTGCCGCATCACCAGAGGCCAGATGACCGGGGGCCAGCGGTCGGCCCCGCACATAGTCAATGGTTTTGTCGTCCACCGCCACCAGGCCTGCCCGGGCGCCAGCCTCGATGGCCATATTGCACACGGTCATGCGGCCTTCCATGCTCAGCGCGCTGATGGCCTTGCCGCCGAATTCGATGGTGTACCCGGTACCGCCAGCGGTGCCAATTCGACCGATGATGGCCAGTACGATATCTTTGCCGCTGCAGCCGCGTGCCAATGTGCCATTCACCCGGACCAACATATTTTTGGCTTTTTTTGCCAGCAGGGTCTGGGTCGCCAAGACATGCTCGACTTCACTGGTTCCGATGCCGTGCGCCAAAGCACCAAAGGCGCCGTGGGTAGAGGTGTGCGAGTCGCCGCAAACTACCGTCATGCCAGGCAGGGTGGCGCCGTTTTCCGGGCCGATCACATGCACGATGCCCTGGCGTTTGGACAAAAAAGGAAAATAAGCCGCAGCACCAAATTGCTGCATATTGCTGTCCAAGGTCATCACCTGCTCTTTGCTGGTGGGGTCGGTGATCCCTGCATAGCCCTGCTCCCAGCCTGTGGTGGGCGTGTTGTGGTCCGCTGTGGCGACGATGGAACTGTTGCGCCAGACCGTGCGACCAGCCTGACGCAGGCCCTCAAAGGCCTGCGGGCTGGTAACCTCGTGCACCAAGTGGCGGTCTATGTAGAGGATGGCTGTGCCATCTTCCTCGGTGTGGACAACGTGCGCGTCCCACAGTTTGTCGTAGAGGGTGCGTCCCATGTTTTTCCTTCGTGTTGCGGCATTTTAAGCGGCTGCCGCTACCCCGTTCTCACACTACGCCGTACCCCGAGGCCCAAGTCGGCTGGACCTGAGGGCGAATCAACGCCTTTGATTTTGCTGGATGCTGGCTTTTGCGCTGTCAGCGCTGGGCAATCGGCAGCACATCGCGACGGATCGAGCCTGAAAAAAGCTGGCGTGGACGGCCAATTTTGTATTCGGGGTCGCCGATCATTTCATTGAGCTGGGCAATCCAGCCGACCGTGCGGGCCAACGCAAAAACAGCGGTGAACAGGCTCACCGGTATGCCAATGGCGCGCTGAACGATGCCGGAATAGAAGTCGACATTGGGATAGAGCTTGCGCTGCACAAAGTAGTCGTCTTCGAGGGCAATTTTCTCCAGTGCCATCGCCAGCTTGAATAAGGGGTCATTTTCCAGGCCCAGCGAGGCCAGCACTTCCTTGCAGGTCTCTTGCATCAACTTGGCGCGTGGGTCGTAGTTCTTGTAAACACGGTGACCAAAGCCCATGAGTTTGACCCCCGAATTTTTATCTTTGACCTGCTCCATGAATTGGCCCACCTTGGCAATGCCACCCATCGCCTGAATGCCTTCGAGCATGTTCAGGCAGGCTTCATTGGCACCCCCGTGGGCCGGACCCCACAAGCAGGCTACGCCTGCCGCAATTGCTGCAAAGGGGTTGGTGCCAGAGCTGCCGCACAGACGCACAGTCGAGGTGGAGGCGTTTTGTTCATGGTCGGCATGCAGAACAAAAATACGGTCGAGTGCCCGCTCTATCACCGGGTTGACCACATAGTCCTCGCAGGGCGTGGCAAACATCATGTGCAAAAAGTTGCCCGCAT
>CAMATS010000090.1 GCA_945861195.1 Rhodoferax sp. OV413 | reverse complement strand
AGTTGCATATTGCAACTGTTTGGGTGTCCCAGCACTTGGAGTGCTCCGGCCCGTGCATTTTACGGGTTCAAAACCCAGTTTACTGCTGGCCGGGCGGTGCATGTTGGGCTGCTGGGCAGTGAGGTGCTGAACGGCCTGTGATGTGTGGGGCGGGATTGCGTGGGCGGTGTTGTGGTGCTGGGTTGGTGACGAGGGCAGGCAGAGCAGGGCGCTTGGGTCGTGCTCACCGGGCGCTGCGGCTGCCTGCGCTGGGTTGAGCAGCTTGGCTTTTGGTTGGCGGCGGTAGCTGTCAACAGGGTGGTTTTGACCTGGGAGTTCGCACGGATTGATATTTTTACCATACGGGGTGGTGATCTAATCTCTCAGCCCAGCGCAAGGCCCACAGCGAAGCCGGCTTATCCAGGAAGTTTTTTCATTCAGATGACGATTGGATCAAATAATGAGGAGTAGGTACGTACCGAACACCACGCCATTCGACGCCGAGGTGGTGATCATCGGCGGCGGCCCTGTGGGCCTTGGGCTCGCCGCTGAGCTCGGGCAACGCGGTATTCGCTGTCTACTCACGGAGCGGCATCTCCTGCCCCAGCCGATCCCCAAAGGGCAAAACCTCACGCAGCGAACGATGGAGCATTTTCACTTCTGGGGCGCAGAAAAAGATCTGAGGAAAGCCCGCACAATCCCGCCGGAATATGGAATTGGCGGTCTCACCGCATACGGAACCTTGCTGGGCAAATATTCCTACGACTGGCTGCAGCGTGAACTGGTTAAACCCTATTATTTCACTGCCAATGAGCGGCTGCCGCAGTACGAAACTGAAAAGGTGCTTCGTCGGCGTGTGGCCATGCTACCCTCGGTTCAGACGCTTTACGGTTGGGATGCAGAAGAGATCATGCAAGACGCCGAAGGTGCAACTATCAAAGTGACCCGGGTAACAACTGATCAGCAGCGAACGCTCAGAGCGGCTTATGCCGTGGGATGTGATGGCAGCCGATCTAAAATCCGCGATCAAGCAGGTATCACACAAACCCTCACTGATCATGATCGGCGCATGGCGTTGTTGGTTTTTCGTTCGCATGAACTTCACGCCCTGCTGGCATGCTATCCCGGTAAGTCTTTTTACAACGTCCTTCAACCCGAGCTCAAAGGGTACTGGAAGTTTTTTGGGCGTGTAGATCTTGGCAGCAGTTGGTTCTTCCACGCACCTGTGCCTCCTGGCACAACCGCAGATAATTTTGACTTTAAGTTATACCTCCAAGAAGCCGTCGGCGCCGAGTTTGATATTGATCATCAACACATAGGGTTCTGGGACCTGCGGTTTGCGATCGCTGACACCTACCGTGCCGGGCGTATTTTTATTGCTGGCGACGCCGCCCACAGTCACCCGCCCTACGGTGGTTACGGCGTCAACTCTGGTCTGGAAGATGCGCGCAACCTTGGCTGGAAACTTGCTGCTGTGCTGCAGGGATGGGGTGGATCACATTTGTTGGATTCCTACGACGCCGAACGTCGCCCTGTTCTTTCCTCCACCATGAACGACTTTATTGCCAAGTCGATTGAAACGGATCAGGTCTTCCTCGAGCAATTTGACCCAACGCGGGACAAAGTGGCTTTCGAACAAGCTTGGAGCGCGCGCGCGCAAGGCGCCGCGGGAGAAGTGCATTCGTTTGAACCCCACTATGAGGGCTCGCCCGTGATCTGGCAAGACAGCATTGAGCCGCGAGCCTGCAGCGCGAAGGGCTCGCACCAGTTCTTGGCCCGCGCCGGACACCACTTGGCACCCGCCACGCTGTCGTCAGGAAAAAATGTTTTTGACGTCCTGGGGGATTCGTTCACCCTGCTCGCGTTCGATGCCAGCCCCTCTGACGTTCAGATCTTTGCAGATGCAGCTGATGCCGAGGGTCTAAAACTAACCATTGTTCATGAAAAAGCAAGCTCAGAGGCTGGCCGTTATCAGGCCAGGTGGGTACTGATTCGCCCGGATCAATTCATAGCCTGGGCGGGACAATACAAGCATGTCAGCGCTAAAGACGCCGGTCGTTTACTAGCCCACGCCAGGGGACATGCAGCAGTTTGAGTTACTCGGCAGAAATTTGTTTTATGCGAATCACGTTGCCCCAGCGGGGGTAGTCTTTGACCACGATGGCAGCCAGCTCCGAAGGGCTGGAGGGCGACGCATCTAAGCCGGCCTTACCTAGAATATCTTTGACCTCGTTTTGTCGCAAGATAGCTGTCATCTCGGAGTTTAGTCGCGTCACCACCGGCAAGGGAGTTTTGCTGGGGACAAAGAATGCGTACCAAAGGTCGACATCGACGCGTTTGACGCCCACCTCCTCAAAGGTGGGCACCTCGGGTGCCACGGGGTGACGGTTGGTGCTGCCAACAGCCAACGCGTTCAGACGCCCGCTCTTCACAAGCCCTTGGGCAATGTGGACAGGCAAAAAGCCGACGTTGAGTTCACCGCCTAATAAATCCTGCGTATAGCCGGCCGAGCCACGGTACGGCACATGCAGCATGAAAGTGTTCGATTCGAGTTTAAACAACTCCATGGCCATATGGTGCGGTGTTCCCACGCCGGGGGAGCCGAAGCTGATTGAGCCCGGCTTTGCCTGCGCTTGCTTGACCAAATCGGGCACCGATTTAATGCCCGTTTTGGGGTTGGCCACCAGCATCAAAGACCCGTAGGCAGCCATCGCGACGGATGAAAAGTCCTTCACGGGATCAAAGTTCGGATTCTTATAAAGCTGCGAAGCAATCAACATGGTGTTGGCTCCCATCAAGACGGTATAGCCATCGGGCGTTGATTTGGCCACTGACTCAGCGCCTATGTTGCCACTGGCGCCCGGCTGGTTTTGAACAACAACAGGCTGACCTAGGCGCTCACTCAAGCGGGGTGCGATCACGCGTGCGATGGTGTCCATGCCGGTTCCCGGCGTAAATGGCACGATGATTTTGATGGGTTGGTTGGGGTAGCTGTTTTGCCCCCAAGCGACCCCGCCCCAACTAGCAAGCAGAGCAGCGATCAGTGCGGCGGTGCGTCGGCGATAAATGGATGTCATGAACAGTCTCCAGTTGGGCTTATAAGCATTAGACGGATTTTGCGGTGGGGGCGATCTTGAATAATCGTTCGGCGTTGTCTTGGAAAAATGCCTTGCGCACCTGCGGCGCCATATCTAGGTTTTCCAGCATCACGACTTCTTCGGGCACATATTGGTAGGGGTAGTCCATAGCGTAAAGCACCCGATCGGGCCCCATGAAGTCTTGTGTGAACTTCAGTGCCGCACCCCACGCCACACCACTGTTGGTGATATGGAAGTTTTCACGCAGGTAGTCACTGGGTTGACGTCGGAGGGGCTGCACACTGGGGTAGCGCTTGGATTTGACTGTCGCGCCATGCATGTAATCGAGCCGATAAGCCCAAAAAGGCAGGGCCTCACCCATGTGCCCCAAGATAACCTGGAGTTTGGGAAAACGGTCAAATACGCCGGAGGTGATCAACCGCAGAGCGTGCAAGCCGGTCTCGACGCCAAAACCGTAAATTGCGCCATCCAAACCTGCCTCCAGAAAGGGCTGGATCATGCTGGCAGGCATGGCATTCGGGTGCAGGTAGATAGGGGTATCCAACGCCTCGGCGGCTTCAAAGATGGGCCAAAACTTGGTGGCCGACAAGTATTCGCCCTGCGTGTGCGAATTGATCACCACTGCGTTCATCCCCAACTGATTCACACCACGTTGGATTTCCCTCGCGGCTGCAGCGGGATCTTGCGGGGCGACGGCAATCATCCCCACCAAGCGATCGGGGTGGCGGCGTATGGCATCGGCTAGGATATCGTTGGCTAAAGGGGCAAAGGCCACTGCGGTGTCCTTATCCATGATCTGTACACCCGGTGAAGTCAGCCCAAGAACCTGTACATCGATGCCGGCCATGTCCATGTGCTGCAAGCGTAACGCGTCCAAGTCGGTCAGGCAGCGCATGATGTGTTGCGCACGCTCACTTGGGCTGCTCATGTAGAAGCCCATCAGGTGCTTGAAGCCCACATCCACGTCAGCCTTGGCCAGAATACGCCGGTAAATGTCGAGCATTTCAGGCGGGGAAAACGCCTCCTCCGTCGCAATGCGTCGATAAGGCCGGACTGGTAAAGTCTGCAGTGGGGTGTTCATGGATGACCTCGATTGATTTGTACCCAGACACGGCTTTTGGCAGGTCCTGTTTCGTGTAATAACCGTCTCGGTGGTGCCGTTAAGCGTTGCAACCACAGACCCCAAGTATCACACCTATGGAAGTTGCCCCTGCCAGGCCTGTTCCTAGTCTGAAATTGGCTCAGAGTAGTTTTTTGACCATAAGTGTTGACGCTGACGCCAAATTGACCCTGTCTGTGCCGACTCCCTGTTACCCAGCGCGATCACCTTGAACCCGTTGCTGGGAGCGGGCTAGCAGCCGCCCATTGTGGGTGGGTCAAAAGTCAGCGCCAACACCCGAGGACCGCCTAGCCTACGCCGCAGCCGAAAAAGACGCAACAGCGGCTCGTTTGGGGCTGTGGCAAGATGCTGTGCCAGTAGCACTCTGGGACTGGCGGCATCCAGCGAAGGTTGCGCCATAGAATGTGAAAATGGAGGGTGAGGATGAAAAAACTGCTGCTGAATGTTGTTATTGCTGCCATCTCGTGGTCGGCAGAAGCAAGCCCACTTGGTTTGATCCAAGTCCAACTGGATGTCAAGAGTTATGCATCACGGCCTGCTGCCGCGTCGACAGCACTGACTGATCTTAAAAGGCCCAGCCCAGCCGTGGCCATCCTGGGCTGGTCAAACGACAGGCATAATTTCTTTCGCCTTTATTTACAAGCTTACAGCTAACTTCCCATGAACCAAACTGATTCCGCCCAGACCATAGACCCAAAAATTTACGCTCTCTATGACGAGTACTGTCACGGCGGCATGGACCGCCGAGAGTTTCTGGCCCGCGCCAGTGCCGTCGTGGTGGGCGGCTTGGCCATGGCACAGGCCATGTTTCCCCGCTATGCCAATGCCCAGACGGTCGCCAACACCGACGAACGCATCAAAACCCAGTATGTTCAGTACGCCTCTGCGGGCGGCAGTTCCGGACAGATGAAGGCCTATCTGGTGGAGCCCGCCAAGGCTGGGCCGCATCCGGCAGTCTTGGTCATTCATGAAAACCGCGGGCTCAATCCCTACATTGAAGACGTGGCGAGGCGCTTGGGTCTGGCCGGCTTTTTGGCGCTGGCGCCAGATGGCTTGGCGCCGGTTGGGGGCTACCCCGGCAATGACGATGCCGGGACCAAACTCCAGGCCGCTCTGGAGCCCAAAAAACTCAACCAAGACATGCTCAACAGCGCGGTCTTCCTCAAGAGTCACCCGCTGGCTAACGGCCGAATGGGCGCGACCGGCTTTTGCTGGGGCGGCGGGATCGTCAACCACTTGGCGGTTGAGCTAGGCAGTGATCTGCGCTGTGGCGTACCTTTTTATGGCTCTGCAGCGGAGGCCTCCAAGGTCCCGAAGATCAAGGCCGATTTGCTGCTGCACTTCGCCAGCGATGACCCCCGTATCAACGGGCAGTGGCCCGGCTTTGAGGCTGCACTCAAGGCACAGGGCATTGGGCATGAAGGTCATGTCTATGCCGGCACGCAACACGGTTTTCACAACAACTCCACACCACGCTTCAACCCGCCAGCCGCCGAGTTGTCATGGTCGCGCACGCTAGACTTCTTCAAGCGGACCTTGGTGGCTTAAGGCCGGGTGACCGCATCACGGTGAGCGTTGCGCAGCCTGGATGGAGCGTGTGGCCATGTCTTCAAGCCAGGCGAAATCGACGCTCTGGTGTGCTTCGCAGATAAACCAAGGTTCACGGGAATCGGGCTCTAGCATCACGCCGCGCTCAATCAGTTCCCAGGCAAAGCGCCGGTACAGCTCGGTGTCACTCATGCGCCAGTCACGGTAGTTGGCAGGCACCTGGGGCGTGAAATGGATGCCGAACATTGCCGCTGGGCCGGCAAACGCGTGCTCAATGCTGGCAGCCAAGAACACGCGTCCCAGCAGATCCCTGATCCTTGAGCCAACCTGGTCGATGGTGTAGAGCGCATCGGTTTGGGCCAGGATTTTCAAGGTGGCATGGGCCGCACCCAGTGCAACCAAGTTGGCCGTGTAGGTGCCACCATGCACAACGCCGCCCGCGTGCGATCCCACCACGTCCATCACCTCGGCGCGACCGCCAAAGGCTGCCACCGGGTAGCCATTGCCAAGTGCCTTGGCATAGGTGGTCAGGTCGGCATGGACACCGTAAAGAGCCTGCGCACCCCCCTTGGCAACCCGAAATCCGGTCTTGACCTCATCAAGGATCAACAGCGCGCCGTGTTGGCTGCACAGATCGCGCAAGCGCTGCAGCCATGCCGGGGTCGCTGCAATACTGCCAGCATTGCCGATAATTGGCTCCAACACCACAGCGGCAAGTGTGTCAGACCGAGCGACAAAAAGCTGCTCCAGTAGTTCGAAATCGTTGAGGCGGATGATGTCAAGCAATTCGCGGGAACGTTGCGGTACGCCCGCGCCAAACGGCACGATGCCCGGCTCTACAAGACCCGTGGGATCCCAGTTTTCCAGGTCCGACTTCCACATCATCTCGTCGTGCAAGCCATGAAACCCACCTTCGACGATGGCGATGCGGTCGCGCCCGGTAAAGCCGCGCGCCGTGCGCACAGCACCCATGATGGCCTCGGTGCCAGAATTGGCAAACCGTATTTTGTCAATATTGGGGCAAAGCGCCTTGATTTGGCACACTACCTCTGTGTCGAGTTCGGTTGAGAACCCTGAGAGTGTGCCGCGACGGGTGATCTGCTCAATCACGGCCTGGTCGACACGCTGGTCTCTGTAGCCCAGAATAATCGGCCCGTAACCGAGACGGAAATCTACATAGGTCTTGCCGTCGCTGTCGGTTAATTCGCAGCCCTTCGCACTTTTTATAAATACGGTTTTTGTATCGCCCCAGTACCGATAATTTTCTGCGACGCCCTGTGGCATGTGCTTCAGGGCCTCGGTCATAAGTGCAGATTGCTGATTCATGGGCAGTCTCGGTTGAACCAAGATTGTCTACCAGCCGATGTGACCCGCCTATACTTGCGGCTCCAGCGGCAGGTCAGGGAGAAAAAAAGCCGCTTATTATTTAGTAGAGGATCTGGGCTTTTCATGCTCAAGCGTATTGGCGTCAAACAGTTGACCCTTGGGATGCATATCAAGGAGTTTTGCGGCTCCTGGATGGAACATCCTTTCATGCGAAGCGGGTTCGTGCTCTCAAGCGACGCGGATCTTGCCGCTATTCTTGCCAGCAGTATCAAAGAAGTCTGGATCGATAGCCAAAAGGGGCTAGATGTTGCGGCTGATGTGCCGGCGGTGACCGAAGCCGAGTCCGAGGCTGAAATTACGGCATCTCTTGCGCCGGTTGCGAGCGCTAAGCCTCGCCCATCTACCCTGACCATAGAGCAAGAAATAGATCGAGCCGCACGGATTTGCGCGCAGGCCAAAGAGGCGGTGGAGACGATGTTTGACCATGTTCGAATGGGTCAATCGGTCGACGTCGGCAGCGCGCGCTTGCTGGTGGAGGAGATTTCTGGTTCGGTTGCTCGAAATCCAGCCGCCTTGATCAGTCTGGCACGCCTGAAAACCGCCGACAACTACACCTACCTTCACTCGGTTGCTGTGTGCGCCTTAATGGCGGCACTGGCGCGCCAACTCGGGCTTGATGCAGCAGAAATCCGCTCGGCCGGGATGGCAGGCCTGATGCATGATTTGGGTAAGGCGCCCATACCCTTGAAACTGCTCAACAAGGCTGGTAAATTGACCGAGGCTGA
>CAMATS010000089.1 GCA_945861195.1 Rhodoferax sp. OV413 | reverse complement strand
CCAGGGCTGCACCCTGCGCCACCCAGGCATCGGCCAGCCGGGCTGGCACCAGCGCGCCGAGCTCATTCGAAATTAATCGGCGCGACGCGGTTTTGGCCCGCGCCAGCCAGCCTGGCAGCTGCTGCAAGGGCGCCAGGTTGAGCCGGATGGGCGTGCCCGGCGCCCAGTAGCTCGAGATTTGCAGCACCCCCGGCCCGCTCAGACCTCGATGGGTGAACAGCAGGTCTTCGGCAAAGCTGGTGCTGTCTTTTTTGCTGCCGGTTTCGATGTGCACAGGCAGCGCCAGGCCGGCCAGTTCGGCAAAGGGCGCCCAGGCGGCGGCGTCGAAGGTCAGCGGCACCAAGGCCGGGCGGGGCGCTATCACCGGCAGCTCAAACTGGCGGGCGATGCGGTAGCCCAGGTCACTGGCGCCAATTTTGGGGATGGACAGGCCGCCGCAGGCCACCACCAAGCAAGCGGCCTGCACAGGGCCCCGACTGGTGTCAAGTGCGTAGCTGCTGGGGCTTGTGCGACAGAGGCTGGCGTCCGAAAAGCTGATGGATTGGACCCGGCAGGGCTGCCAGCGCGTCACGCCACCGGCGTCGCACTCGGCCAGTAGCAGGCGAATGATGTCCTCAGCCGACTGGTCGCAAAACAGCTGACCCTTGTGCTTTTCATGCCAAGCCACGCCATGACGATGCAGCAAAGCGAGGAAGTCTTGCGGCGTATAGCGGGCCAGGGCTGAGCGGCAAAAATTGGGGTTGTCGCCCAGAAAATTGGCGGCGCTGGTGTCGCGGTTGGTGAAGTTGCATCGCCCACCCCCCGAGATACGGATTTTTTCGGCCACCTTGTCACTGTGGTCGATGATCAGCACCTTGAGGCCCAGCTGGCCCGCCACACTGGCACAAAACAGACCGGCCGCGCCGGCCCCGATGATCACCACATCAAAACTCTGCATGACGGCAGTGTAGTGCCGTGTTTTTCAACGAATGCGAAAATTGCTTGCACTGAACCCACCGGAGCGCCGCATGCTGCTGACCAACCCGCACGCTGTGCGCTGTGCCTACCCCGCGCCGCTGCGTGAACTCCTCAATATCGACAAAGCAGCCGAGAGCCGGCGCTGGCTCAGGTGCTGGCCCGAGCAGTTCAGCAGCCCCTCGCCGGTGTGGGCGCTGGCCGGTCTGGCCCGGCAACTCGGGCTGGCGCAGATCAGTCTGAAGGACGAGTCGAGCCGATCGCCGCTGGCCAGCTTCAAGGTGCTGGGGGCTCCGGTGGCGCTGTTGAGCTTGATCCTGCGTCACTGGCCTCACTCAGGTTTTTCGCCGGCTGACTTGCTGGCCGGCCGGCATGCGGCTCAACTCAAAGACTGGGTGGTCATCAGCGCCACCGATGGCAACCACGGCAGGGCCCTGGCGGCGGCGGCACAAAGCGTGGGTTGCCGCTGCGTCATCGTGCTGCATGCGCAGGTCAGCCCCGAGCGGGAGGCGCCTATCGCCGCCCTGGGCGCCGAGATTGTGCGCATCGCCGGCAATTACGACGCCTCGGTGCATGAGGCCGCGCGGCTGGCGGCAGCGAATGGCTGGCAGGTCGTCTCTGACACTTCGTACTTCGGCTACGAAGACGTGCCGCGCGACGTGATGCAGGGCTACGCCATCATTGCCGACGAGCTCTGGCCAGCCGACCAGGACCAGGGCCCGGCCCCGGCCCCGGACTACAGCCATGTGATCCTGCAGGGCGGCGTGGGCGGCTTTGCGGCCGGGGTGTTGAGCTATTTCTGGGAGCGCCTGGGTGCGCAGCGGCCGGTGTTTGTGGTGGTGGAGCCGCAGCAGGCCGATTGCTTGTACCAAAGCGCGCAACTGGGGCAGGCCGCCGCCACGGCGGGGACCGTGGACTCGGTGATGGCCGGGCTGGCCTGCGGTGAGGCCTCGCCCCTGGCCTGGCGTTTCTTGCAGCCTGGCATTGATTTCTTCATGACCGTCTCGGATCAGGCGGCGGTGCAGGCCATGGGAGTGCTGGCGCGCGGCGATGCGGGCGATGTGCCGGTGCTCAGTGGCGAATCGGGGGCCGCCGGACTGGCCGGCTTGCAGGCGCTGGCTGCAACGGGCGAGTGGCGCCAGCGGCTTGGGCTGGATGCTTCATCCCGTGTGCTCTTGATCAATACCGAGGGCGCGACGGCCCCGTCCATCTACACCGAGCTGACCAGCTGCGCTCCAGCGCAAGTACTGCAGGCGCAAATGCGTTGGCTGGCCCAACGGGCGGCCGTACCGCAACAGGCCAGCTGAGGTCAGGCCACGCGGGCCTGGGCGCCGCTGACAGCCAGCAGGCCTTGCAACACGTCGCCCACCACGATCACGCTTGGGCTGCCCAATTGCTCCGCTGCCAGGGTGTGGTGCAGCTCGGCCAGGGTGCACACCGCATGGCGTTGCTGCGGCAGGCTGGCGTGCTGGATGATGGCCGCCGGCGTCTGCCCAGGCAGGCCTTGCAGCAGTGCCTGCTGAATCCGGGCTGCGCCGCTGACCCCCATGTAGATCACGAGTGTCAGCCGGGCTTGGCAGGCTGTGGCGGCTAGCGCCGACCAGTCGGTGCCAGCGTCACCAGGTTTGGCGTGACCGGTGACAAAAACCACGCCGTGGGCGTGTTCCCGGTGGGTCAGCGGCACGCCCAGTGCCGTTACCGCCGCCAGACCAGCGGTGATGCCGTTCACCACGCTGACTGCTATGCCGGCAGCTTGAAGATGAGCCGCTTCTTCGCCGCCACGGCCAAAGATGAAGGGGTCGCCGCCCTTGAGTCGCACCACCTGCTCACCGTCCTGCACTGCGCTGACCATCAGTTTTTCAATGAAGGCCTGCGGTGTTGACCGGCAGCCGCCGCGCTTACCCACATACACCACACGGGCGGTGGGGGCGGCAAAAGCCACGATGGCGTCGCTGACCAGGTCGTCCACCAGCAGCAGGCTAGCGGCTTGGATCGCCTTGAGCGCCTTAAGTGTCAGCAATTCGGGGTCCCCCGGGCCGGCGCCGACCAGAGTGCAAGTGCCCATCGGGCGGGGAGGGTTGGGAGAGGTGCTCACGGCGTCCTTGACGAAGGCGGTGTCCGGGCCAGCCGCACCAAGTGGCTGACCTGTAGGGCGATGGGTTCGGGCACCGGCCGCTCGCCACTCAGCACTGATTCGATCCAGCGCCCGGTGCTGGCCGCGTCGGGGGCCGGTAGGTCCGGCAGTCGGGCCAAGGGGCCGGCTTGCGCCACTTGTACCCGCTGCATCTGGCCGTTGGCAAAGGCATCCATGGCGGGTGTGCGGCGCGGGTCGGCCACCGGCTCGCCTTCGGTGCCGCGCAGCAGCAGGGCGCTGGCCTGCACCAGTTGCAGGGTGGCGGCCATCGATTCGGCGTACTCCGGGTGGGTGTAGCTGCCCACCACAAGTGCCGGGTGGCTGCAGGGGTTCATGAGCTTCACCAAGCTGTGCGCCGGGTTGCGCAAGCCCACCACCCGGCGTACATCCAGCAGGCGCGCCAGCCCGGGACACAGCAGGCCGGTCGGCACATAGCGCACGCTCCCGATGGTTAGAGCTTCTGCGGCTGACTCTGGCCGGATACCCAAGGTTTCTAGCACACTTTGTGTTGAAGTCCGGCTGGTTTCTGTTGCCATGCCGTGCACCAGCACAGCCAGCCCCTCACGCGCCAGGAGCAGGGCCAGCAGGGGGGTCAGCACCGGCAACTTGCGCGCCCCGTTGTAGCTGGGCAGCACCACGGTGGGCTGGTCCGCGTTGGGCACCAGTTGCAGGCGCTGGCGCGTGGCATCCAGAAAACCGGCCATCTCCTGCGGTGTTTCACCCTTGATTCGCATGGCCAGGCAAAAGGCGCCAACTTCCAGGTCAGTCACCGCGCCATCGAGGACCTGGCCCATCAGATCGGCGGCCTGATCGCGGTTCAGCGCGCGTGCGCCGTCGCGTCCGCGCCCGATTTCCTTGATGTAGCCTGCGATACCCATGCAGTGATTGTCCGAGACGGCTGCAAACGACGGGCTATGAGCTTATGCCCTCGCCGCTATGAATTGGCGCACCGTGCGGTTGTAATCCTGGCCCGGCAAACTGTCTTTGAGAACCCTGGCGCCCCAATCTTGCGCGCTGGTGTCGCCCGACCGCCGGGCCATCGAGTTGCAGCAATGCCTCGATGAGCCACCTCAAGCGATGGCTTGGCTACAGGAGCAGGCCCAATGTTCTTGGCAGTGTGCTGGTGGGCCGAAGCCCGGCTGGGTTGCCGGGGGTGATCCCCTAAACTTGCCGCTTATGTCGAACAATGCCCTGGTGCTCGGGATTGAGTCCTCTTGCGACGAAACTGGGGTGGCGCTGGTCGAACTCCAAGGAGAGCAAACGCCCGTGCTGCTGGCGCATGCGCTGCACAGCCAGATCGAGATGCATCAGGCCTATGGCGGCGTGGTGCCTGAGTTGGCCAGCCGCGACCATATTCGACGGGTGTTGCCGCTCGGGGCCCAGGTGCTGGCGCAGGCCGGGCGCTCGCTAGCCAGTGTGGATGTGGTGGCCTTCACCCGGGGCCCAGGTCTGGCCGGGGCCTTGCTGGTGGGCGCTGGTGTGGCCTGCGCGCTGGGTGCTGCGCTGAACAAACCGGTGCTGGGCGTTCACCATCTTGAGGGTCATTTGTTGTCGCCATTTCTGAGCGCCGATCCGCCTACTTTTCCGTTTGTGGCCTTGCTGGTGTCAGGCGGCCACACCCAGCTGATGCGGGTGGAAGGGGTGGGGCGATACAAGCTGCTGGGCGAAACCATCGACGATGCCGCTGGTGAGGCTTTTGACAAATCGGCCAAGTTGCTGGGGCTTGATTACCCGGGTGGTCCGGCGCTGTCGCGCTTGGCTGAGGGCGGTAACCCGCTTGCTTACAAACTGCCTCGCCCTTTGTTGAATCAGCCGAATCTGGATTTTTCGTTTGCCGGTCTCAAGACGGCCGTGATGGTGCAGGCCAAACGGCTGGCTGCCGAGCAGGGCTGCACTGTCATCGAATTGCCGGTGCAAATATTGGCCGATTTAGCGGCCTCCACGGAGGCGGCGATTGTGGAGGTGCTGGTGAAAAAATCGCTGGCGGCCCTGATGCAAACCGGGCTGAACCGGTTGGTGGTAGCCGGCGGTGTGGGCGCCAATCGCCAGTTGCGAGTCCAGCTCAACCAGGCCTGCCAGCGCCAGAGCCTGCGGGTGCACTACCCGGAGCTGCACTTGTGCACTGACAACGGCGCCATGATTGCCATGGCGGCCGCGATGCGGCTGCAGTCTGGCGTGCAGGCGGCCAAGCGGATTTATGCGTTCGACGTCAAACCGCGCTGGCCGCTGGATGCCCTGTGACGGGCTGACCCTTCAGTTGATGGTCAGCTCGGTCAGGCGGGTTGCTGGCACGGCTTTGGCCAGCTTCAGCGTAAGCACGCCGTTTTCCAAGCGGGCGTCGCTGCTCGCCACATTGATGTCCTGCGGCAGCTCGTAGGCGGCCTGGTAAGCGCGCGGTGCGCCCTGCTTGCTGGCCAGGCGTACAAGATTGCCTTCAATTCCGATACTCAACTGCTCTTTGGCAACGCCGGGCAGGTCAAATGTGAGTGTGTACGAGGTTTCGTCTTGGGTGGTCACGACGCTGTCCCGGCGACCGCTTGCTTGGGCCTGATTGAAAAAGCGCTCAAGCGAACGGGTGGCAGGCGCGTAGATCTGACGACCCAAAGCTGCGGGGGTAATGGCAAAAAACATGGTGTGGCTCCTTGTACACTGAGCGGGGTTCGACATGAACCATCGCAGGCACTGAAACTGCGCGCTAATTCATTTTTTTCAAGAGAAATTCCCCTGGTTTATTGTTTGCGTCAGGGGCTTGAAAACGCTGCTGCTGACGCCAAGGGACTAGACTCCTGCGCTGGCCAGGCCCAGCACCATGCAAGGGCTGGATTGATCGCATTTTTTAGGAACTTTGTATGCGCCAAGCCATCCTTGATCTCGCGCAATCCCGTATCCGGGAGGTTGCCAATGCCGGTTTAGGTCAAACCGACCTGTTGGCCTTCTGGTTTGGCGAAAGCGACGAGGTCACGCCCGAGCCGATTCGACAGGCCGCCATCGCCTCCTTGCAACGGGGTGAGACCTTTTATTCGCACAACCTGGGCCTGCCCGAACTGCGCCAAGCTGTGGCGCATTACATGACCCAGCGTCATGGCCCCATCGAGCTTGACCGACTGGCCATCACCAGTGGCGGCGTGAACGCCTTGATGCTCGCAACACAGGCCCTGGTCGATGCGGGCGATGAGGTGGTGGCCGTCACCCCGGTCTGGCCCAACCTCACTGCCCAGTCTGCGATCATGGGTGCACACCTGACTTGCGTGCCCTTGCAAGCCCACGACGGGCAATGGCAACTTGACATCGAAGCGCTGCTGGTGGCCGTGACGGCGAAAACCAAGCTGCTGATTGTCAACGCGCCGAACAACCCGACCGGCTGGACGCTGACGCGCCAAGAGCAGCAGCGCATCTTGGACCATTGCCGCCGCACCGGCACCTGGATTTTGGCCGACGAGGTCTACGAACGGCTTTATTTTGATGCAAGCGCCAATGGCTGCGCACCCAGTTTTCTGGACCTCGCTGTTGCCGATGACCGACTGGTGGTAGTGCATAGTTTTTCCAAGAGCTTTCTGATGACTGGTTGGCGCCTGGGCTGGCTGGTGATGCCGCCGAGCATGACAGCGCAGATGGGTAAATTGATTGAATTCAACACCTCCTGCGTGAGTGTGTTTACCCAGCGTGCGGGCATAGCAGCCCTAGAGAACACCGAGTCCATCACGCCTGCGGTGGTGGCCCACCTGAAGCTTTGTCGGGACACTTTGATTCCCTTGCTGCAGTCGATTCCCGGGCTGGAGGTGTCCGCAGCACGCGGCGGCATGTACGCATTTTTCAAACTCGCCGGGCACAGCGATTCTCTGCAAATCGCCAAACGGCTGGTGGCCGAGGCTGGTCTGGGCCTGGCGCCGGGAGAGGCCTTCGCGCCCGAGTCAAAGGGCTGGCTGCGCTGGTGTTTCGCCTCGCGCGACCCACAACGCCTGGTGCAGGGGGTTGAGCGCCTGCGCCGTTGGCTGGCCGCACAAGCCTGAGGCAATGCCGAGCCGGCAGGCTTGCCGCAATGACCTGCGATATACTTCTCGCACTTGTGCAAACTTCACAAGCACACGTCCGGGGCAGTTCCAGCGCCGCACGCAAGTTCAATACAAACAGGAAAAAAGCATGATTGCATCCAGCATCAAAGCCGCTGTCGTTAAAGACAACGCACGCCAGGCCGGTGACACCGGCAGCCCCGAGGTTCAGGTTGCGTTGTTGACCGCACGCATCAACGAACTCACCCCCCATTTCAAGACCCATGCCAAAGACCATCACGGTCGCCGTGGTCTGTTACGCATGGTGAGTCGCCGCCGCAAGCTGCTGGACTACCTCAAAGCCAAAGATGCGGACCGTTACACCGCGTTGATCGCCAAGCTTGGTCTTCGCAAGTAATCGGTAAATACATCGAACGTTGAGCGCCTGAGTTAGCGAAGCTGCTCAGGCGTTTCTTACTTCGGAGAAGGCGAAAACAGATCGAAGCTGTGTCATTCCAGAGAAATTTTGAGCCCCGGCCCCGGCTTTCTCTGGAATGGCATCGTTTTCTGTCAGGCAGTATCCGGGCTCGGGCGAGGTGGCCTGCACCTCCCGCATTGTGATCAGGAGATATGAAAATGAGCATGTTCAATAAAGTGACCAAAACCTTTGCCTGGGGCCAAAACACGGTCACCATGGAAACCGGCGAAATCGCCCGACAAGCTGGCGGTGCCGTGCTGGTCAACATCGATGACACCGTTGTGCTCGCCACGGTGGTGGCATCCAAA
>CAMATS010000088.1 GCA_945861195.1 Rhodoferax sp. OV413 | reverse complement strand
GGGCGGCACAGCGTCGCAGACAGCTTGAAATCAGGGGCGCCTGAGCAACTCCGCTAAACGAATATTGATCCGGCACCTGGTCATTACTTCGCCCTTGAAGCCATGATGGCCTCTGACACATTGCGAGGGGCCTCGGTGTAGTGCTTGAATTCCATGGTGTAGGTGGCCCGGCCCTGCGACATCGAGCGCAGCGTGGTGGAATAGCCGAACATTTCTGAGAGCGGCACCTCGGCCTTGATGGCTTTGCCGCCGCCCACCATGTCTTCCATGCCCTGAACCATGCCGCGGCGGGAGGACAAATCGCCCATCACATTGCCAGCATAGTCTTCCGGCGTTTCCACCTCGACTGCCATCATGGGTTCAAGGATGACCGGGCCCGCCTTGCGGCAGCCCTCTTTGAAGCCAAAAATGGCCGCCATCTTGAACGCCAGTTCATTCGAGTCCACGTCGTGGTAAGAGCCAAAGTGCAGAGTGACCTTGACATCCACCACCGGGTAGCCCGCCAAGACACCCTGGGTGACCGCCTCGTGGATGCCTTTTTCAACCGCCGGAATGTACTCACGAGGCACCACGCCACCCTTGATGGCGTCGACAAACACAATGCCCTTGCCGGGTTCGTTGGGCTCGATCTTCAAAACCACATGGCCATACTGGCCCTTGCCGCCAGACTGGCGCACAAATTTGCCCTCGGCATCTTCGATGGTTTTACGAATGGTTTCCCGGTACGCCACCTGGGGCTTGCCAACATTGGCCTCGACGCCAAACTCACGCTTCATCCGGTCGACAATGATTTCAAGGTGCAACTCGCCCATACCGGCGATCAATGTCTGCCCTGATTCTTCGTCGGTTTTAACCCGGAAAGAAGGATCTTCCTGAGCCAAGCGCTGCAGCGCAATACCCATTTTTTCTTGATCAACCTTGGTCTTGGGCTCGACCGCCTGGGTGATCACGGGCTCGGGGAAAATCATACGCTCGAGCATGACAACCGCCGACGGATCGCACAGTGTCTCGCCCGTGGTGACATCCTTGAGGCCAATGCAGGCGGCAATGTCGCCGGCCCGAATTTCACTCACCTCTTCGCGGTTATTGGCATGCATCTGCACGATGCGTCCGATGCGCTCTTTCTTGCCGCGAATCGGGTTGTAGACGCTGTCGCCCTTGGTCAACACACCCGAGTAAACCCGCACAAAAGTGAGCTGGCCGACGAAGGGGTCGGTCATGAGTTTGAAGGCCAGGGCAGCAAATTTTTCACTGTCGTCAGCCTTGCGTGTGACGGCTTTTTCGTCCTCATCCATGCCCTTGACGGGAGGGATATCAACCGGCGAGGGCATGAACTCAATCACCGCATCCAGCATGCGCTGCACGCCTTTGTTCTTGAACGCCGAACCGCAGTACATGGGCTGGATCTCGCTGGCGATCGTGCGTGTACGGATGCCGAACTTGATTTCATCTTCTGTCAGGACGCCGCCTTCAAGATACTTGTTCATCAGCTCTTCGTTGGCTTCAGCCGCAGCTTCGACCATTTTTTCGCGCCACTGATTGGCCAACTCGAGCAGCTCGGCCGGAATCTCGCGGTAATCAAACAGCATGCCCTGCGAAGCCTCGTCCCAAATGATGGCCTTCATTTTGATGAGGTCGACCACGCCCGTGAAGTTTTCTTCGGCGCCGATCGGGATCACCATGGGCACCGGGTTGGCCTTCAGGCGCAGTTTCATCTGGTCCACCACCTTGAAGAAATTCGCACCTGTGCGGTCCATTTTGTTCACAAAAGCCAGCCTCGGCACCCGGTATTTATTGGCTTGGCGCCAAACCGTCTCGGATTGCGGCTGCACACCACCAACCGCGCAATAGACCATGCAGGCACCATCGAGCACGCGCATCGAGCGCTCGACTTCGATCGTGAAATCAACGTGGCCGGGGGTGTCAATGATGTTGATGCGGTGCTCAGGCAAGGATTTGTCCATGCCTTTCCAAAAGCAGGTGGTGGCCGCTGAGGTGATGGTGATGCCGCGCTCCTGCTCCTGCTCCATCCAGTCCATCGTGGCGGCTCCGTCGTGAACCTCACCAATTTTGTGGTTCACACCGGTGTAGAAAAGTACGCGCTCGGTCGTGGTGGTTTTTCCGGCGTCAATGTGAGCAGAGATACCGATGTTTCGGTAGCGCTCAATGGGGGTATGGCGAGCCATGGTGAATCCTGGTTGGGTCAATCTGTTCAATCTGCCAACACAGCCAGCCACTGTGGCTGGTCGGCTGGGCTGGCGCGCGGCAGCAACGGCCGCAGCACCGCTGGCTCTTTCAGAAACGGAAGTGTGAGAAGGCCTTGTTGGCTTCGGCCATACGGTGCACCTCGTCACGCTTCTTCATGGCACCACCCCGACCTTCGGTGGCTTCCATCAACTCATTGGCAAGGCGCAGCGCCATTGATTTCTCGCCCCGCTTGCGCGCCGCCTCTTTGATCCAACGCATGGACAGGGCCAGCCGGCGCACTGGCCGCACCTCTACGGGGACCTGGTAGTTGGCACCGCCCACCCGGCGTGATTTAACTTCGACCATGGGCTTGACATTGTTGATGGCCATGACAAAGGCCTCCAACGGATCTTTACCGGGGTTTTTCTTTTCGATTTGCTCCAGCGCACCATAAATGATGCTCTCGGCGATCGCTTTTTTGCCGCCCTCCATGATCACGTTCATGAATTTGGACAACTCGACATTGCCGAACTTGGGGTCGGGCAGGATTTCACGTTTGGGGACTTCGCGACGACGTGGCATTTTTTCACCTCTTGTTTGCTTCAGTTGGCATCTTTGCAGACGCCGCAAAAACCATCTGGTTTTTACTTACTCGACCCAACAGTGGGTCACTACGTTGCCACACCGCGCCACGCGGCAGGCAACACCGATGGAGCCGGCAAAGCGCCGGCTTATTTGGCCTTGGGCCGCTTGGCACCGTACTTGGAGCGCGACTGCTTGCGGTCTTTGACCCCTTGCAGGTCGAGCGAGCCGCGCACGATGTGGTAACGCACACCGGGCAGATCTTTGACACGACCGCCACGAACCAGCACCACGCTGTGTTCCTGTAGGTTGTGGCCTTCTCCGCCGATGTAGGAGATCACTTCAAAACCGTTTGTCAGGCGCACTTTGGCGACCTTTCGCAGGGCCGAATTGGGCTTTTTAGGGGTGGTCGTGTAAACCCGGGTGCACACGCCGCGTCGCTGCGGCGAATTTTGCATCGCCGGGCTTTTGGACTTGATGGTTTCGACCTCACGCCCCTGACGCACTAGCTGATTGATGGTTGGCATTAAAAAACGTCCTTCAACGTTTGGTGACTAAACACTGGTTCGACCCGGCAGCGGCCTGCACAGGCACAAGGCCGGCCAAGCAAAATACTGCCCTGTCGGCAATTTCCGAAAAGCCTGCGACTATATCAGCCCACAAGGCCATCGGCAAAAAATAATTTACTCAAATAATTGGCGCAGTTGGCCGAACGCGGCGGCTTGGGGTGGGCTGAGCCGGGCTCAACGTATCCACAAACGCAAGGCGTCCCAGGCACGACCCAGCACGCCAGACTGCTCGACTGCCTGCAGCGCCAGCAGCGGCAAGTCCAGCAGCTGCTGGTCGTTGCTGGTCACTCTGAGGGTTGCCACGGCCTGGCCTTTGGCAAAGGGGGCCACCAAAGGCTCAGTGCGCAATACCTGGGTCTTGAGCTTGGCCGCGCCGCCGGCCGGTACTGCCACCACAATGGACTGCGGCCGACCCAGCTTGACCACGGGGTCCCGACCCTTCCAGACCGGCGGCGAGACAACCACCTGGTTGGCATCGAACAGTTTGACCGCCTCAAACGCGGTATAGCCCCAATTCAGCAGCTTTTGGGACTCGCTGGCGCGGGCTGTGTCGCTGGCGGTGCCCAACACAATTGACAGGAGGCGGCGGCTGCCAGTGGCCGCGGCAGAACCAGGTGCCGCGCCTGGGGTCACCAGGTTCGCAAAGTCACGGTGCGCGGTGGCAACCAGGCAATAGCCGGCCGCGCTGGTGTATCCGGTTTTCAAGCCATCGACCGATGGGTCGCGAAACAACAGCACATTGCGGTTGCTGTCGTTGGCTGCCGGCGTTCCCTCGTACCGGTATTTTTTCAGGGCGTAGTAGGCCACGTAGTCGGGAAAATCCTGCATCAGGCGGGTCGCCAGCAGGGCCAGGTCCCGCGCCGTGGTGCTGTGCCCCACCTCGGTCAGGCCCTCGGGGTTTTTATAGGTCGTGGCCTGCATGCCAAGCGCCAGCGCCTGGTCGTTCATGAGTTGCACAAAACGCTCGGCGCTGCCCCCTACACCCTCGGCCAAGGCCATGGTGGCGTCATTGCCGCTTTGGACAATCATGCCCTTGATCAGGTCTTCCACCGGCACCTTCATCTTCGGGTCGATGAACATGCGTGAACCCGGCATCTTCCAGGCGCGCTCGCTGACCGAGAGTGTCTGCTTGAGGTCAATCTTTTTGCTCTGCAAGGCCTGAAACACCAGGTAGGCGGTCATCAGCTTGGTGAGCGACGCCGGTTCGACCGGTACATCGATGTCTTTTTGCGCCAGCATCTGGTTGGCAGTGACATCGAGCAGCAGGTAGCTGCGGGCTGCTATTTCGGGCGGCTGTGGCATTTGAGCCGCGGCCTGAAAAGCAACTGCTGCAAGGACAGCAAGGAGAATTTTTTTCATGGGTGTTTTTCAAATGCCAGGCGGGCCGGCAATTTCAGCGGGCGCCCCTTGGGCAGGGGCCAGCACTGCAACAAATATCAGCGACCCAAATGCGCCGGGACCAACAGGCGCTCGACCACCTGGCCGCCCTGGAGGTGAGTTTGCACAATATCGTCGATGTCTTGCAGGTCAACATAGCTGTACCACACCGCCTCTGGGTACACCACTGCCACCGGACCTGCAGCACAGCGGTCAAGACAGCCTGCCTTGTTGACCCTGACCTGACCTGGCCCGGCCAGCCCGGCCGCCCGAACCAGAGATTTGCAGTGGTCAAAGGCCTGTTGCGCCTGGTTTTGAGCACAGCAGGCCTCGCCATTTTTACGCTCGTTCAGACAAAAGAAAATATGTCTTTGGTAGTACGTGGGGGCAGGCGAGGCGCTGGGGCCGGCTCCGGCCAAGATGCTGGCGGGGGGTTGTTGGTTGGTCATGGCGTAGATTCTAGTTTTTTCGATCCGGGTGCCAGACCCGGCTCAACACATAAAGCAGTGCGGCATAGGGCCACAACCAGCCCAGCCACTGGGCGATGCCATGAAAACGGATAAAGCGGCCCTGCTCCCAGGCCGACAGTGTTTGAGCAAAATAGGGACTGGTTGGCGCCTGGTTAAGCAGGCTCAGGTAAATACCAAGGGACAGCAGTAGCAAAGCGGCACTGGCACGCTCTGGCACCCACAGCAGTGCCAGCACCAGCAGCAAGGCGGCCAGCAATCCGGCGCGGGCTGGCGCATTGAGCCAGGCCCACAGGTGCTCGGGGCCGTAACTCAGTCCCGCCGAGAGCGCTGTGGCCCCTATACCCAAAAGAAACACGGCCAGCGCAAACTGCCCTCGGCGCAGCGGACTGCGGATAATTCCGTAACCCAGCAGGCAGGGAATCAACAGGCCCAGCATCACGCACAACAACACCGCGCTGGGCACCTGCGGCTGCAACTCCAGCTCGCGCACGGGCAGCCAGTCCAGAAAAGGGGTGTCTGCCAACCACTCGGCCAAACCGGATTCGATACGCTCAAAAACTTGCCCTAAGCCAAAGGGCACAGCCGCCGGAAACAACAGCGCCATCGGCCACAGTGCCAGCAGCACCAGGCCACCCCGCGCATCGGCCACAAACCAGCGCCGGCGAAACTGGCTCCATTGGTCGATCGCGCCCAGTGTTTCCAAAAAACGGGCAGCAATCGCCCCCAGCCAGGCACCCAAGCCGTTGAGCGCCAGATCAATCCAGGATGGCACCCGGGCAGGCAGATAGCTCTGCAGTGACTCCATCAGCAACGAAAGTACCACGGCCAGCGCGGTAGAAAGCAGTACCGCAAAGCCTGGGCGCCCGCTGCGCATCGCACTGAGGGCCAACAAAAAACCCAGCGGGCCATAACCCAAAATATTGATTGCTACATCAAAGCCAGACCAGTACCTGGGCATTGGATTCGCCAAAAAGGCCCAAGGCGTGATGCCCTGATACCGCCAATCAACAAAGGGGTAGAGGCTGGCATACACCAGCAGGCCGATGTACATCAGCGACAGGGGCCAGGCTGAGGTTTTGTGCATCAGCCTGGGCTGGCTCAGAAGGGTTTGACGACCACCAGAACGACCGCTGCGAGCAGCAACAGCACCGGTAACTCATTGAACCATCTAAACCAAACATGGCTGTGCAGCGATTGACCCTGGGCCAGTTGCCTGAGCAAGCGGGCGCAGACATGGTGGTAGACCAGACTCAGCGCCACCACCAGCAGCTTGGCATGCATCCAGTCATTGTCGGGGCCGCGACCGATGCCGTAACCGAGCCAAAGCCAAAAACCGAGCGCCAGGGCTGGCACAGCCAGCAGGGTGGAAAAGCGCAGCAGCTTGCGCGCCATCAACAACAGTCTGTCCCGCTCGGCGTGCGAATCTGGCGCCACCATGGCCAGGTTGACAAAAATTCTGGGCAGGTAAAACAGGCCTGCAAACCAACTGGCCACAAAAACAATGTGAAGCGCCTTAACCCAGAGCATCGCCGCAGTTTAGGGCAAAAAAAAACCCCAGCCCTAGGGCTGGGGAGTCAAGCCTATTTGCTGTCACACATCAAGGCCCCGCTCAGGGAGGAAAAGCGGGAAGCAGCGAACTGCCTGATCGAAATATACCAAAAAAATCAATTTTTATCAAATAAATCTGTCGATTTAAATCAATAAATTTGAAAGTTGCGTTTGCGCGACGAATTTGCTTCAACCGAGATTGTCCATGCGGGTAGGGCTTGCAGGTGGATGCAGTGATCAGGCGGCTTTGTCTTGACTGAGGCGTGTGCGGCTTGGACTATGTGGCTTGGACTATGGACAACCTCGGTTAAAGGCTTACACTTTTGTGATGCAACAACCTGCCCCCTACCCCCTTGGCCGCCCACGCCGCCTGCGGCGCGACAGCTTCACCCGCAACCTGGTGCGTGAGCATGCGCTAACACCACATGACCTGATCTACCCGGTATTTGTGGTGGACGGCCAACAGCAGCGTGAGCCGGTGCGCTCGATGCCCGGCGTGGAGCGTCTGAGCCTCGACCTGCTGCTGCCGGTAGCTGCCGACTGCGTGGCACTGGGTATACCGGTGATGGCGCTGTTCCCGGTGATCGACCCGGTGCTTAAGACGCCGGACGGGCGTGAGGCGCTGAACCCGGACGGCCTGGTGCCGCGCGTGGTGCGGGCCTTAAAAGACGCCTACCCCGAGCTGGGCATCATGACCGATGTTGCGCTGGACCCTTTCACCAGCCATGGCCAGGACGGACTGCTGCACCCTGACCCAGCCGAGGGCGGCTACATCATGAATGATGAGACCGTGGCGGTGCTGGTGCAGCAGGCGCTGACCCAGGCCAGGGCCGGTGTGGACATCGTGGCGCCGAGCGACATGATGGACGGCCGCATTGGTGCCATCCGGCAGGCCCTGGAGGCCGAACGCTTCATCCACACCCGCATCATGGCCTACAGCGCCAAGTACGCCAGCGCCTTTTACGGCCCGTTCCGTGATGCGGTTGGTTCGGCCGCCAATTTGGGCAAAAGCAACAAAAAGGTCTACCAGATGGACCCGGGCAATACCGACGAGGCCCTGCGCGAGGTGGCTTTGGACATTGCCGAGGGCGCCGACATGGTGATGGTCAAGCCCGGCATGCCCTACCTGGACGTGGTGCGGCGGGTGAA
>CAMATS010000087.1 GCA_945861195.1 Rhodoferax sp. OV413 | reverse complement strand
TGTTGCCGGTGGCCACCGTGGTGGTCACGGCATTTAGCAACGCGCAGGGCGGCTTTACCCTGGCGCATTTCAGTGCCTTTGCAGAAATTTCGCTGATGCGCGAGTCTTTCGCCAACAGCCTCTATGTGGCAGGCATGACCGTGTTTTTTGCGACCCTGCTGGCCGTGCCGCTGGCAGCAATAACGGCGCGCTTTGAGTTTCGGGGCGCCTTGCTGATACAAACACTGGGCGTGCTGCCACTGATCATGCCGGCCTTTGTCGGTGCTGTGGCAATGCAGTTGCTGTTTGGGCGTTCGGGTTCGGTCAACCTGCTGCTCAACAGCGCCTTTGGGGTCTCACTGCCGCTGATGGAGGGCCTCAATGGCGTGATCTTTGTCGAGACGCTGCATTATTTTCCATTCATCTTGCTGAACCTGGCTGCGTCGCTGGCCAATATCGACCCAGCCATGGAGGAAGCCGGACAAAACCTGGGCAGCTCGGGCTGGCGCTTGTTTCGAAAAATCGTTTTCCCGCTGGCATTGCCGGGCTATATCGCCGGCGCATCGTTGGTATTTATCAAGGTATTTGATGATCTTGGCACGCCGCTGGTGCTCAATGTGACAAATATGCTGGCGCCACAAGCCTATTTGCGGGTGACCTCGATTGGCCTGGAAGACCCGATCGGCTATGTGATTTGCGTTATTTTGGTGCTTTTCTCGGTTGCCGCGATGGGCGGGGCTTGGTGGTTTGTGCAGCGTGGCGACTTTGCCATTCAGTCGCGCGGCGGGGTGAGCTCGCCACGGCGCAAACTCTCGGGCAGCCAATCACTGCTAGCTTACGGCTGGATCGTGGCGGTGTTGCTGTTGGTGTTGTCGCCACACCTGGGTATTTTGCTGTTGTCGCTCTCCAAGGTTTGGAGCTTTACGGTGCTGCCCGAGCAGTTCACGCTGTTGCATTACGCCACTGTTCTCGAAGACAGCACGCGCATGATCTGGAATACTTTTTTGTACTGTGGCTTGGCCGCACTGCTCGACGTGGTGCTGGGCACGGCCATTGCCTACCTGGTGATGCGCACGCAATTGCCGGGGCGCCAACTGCTCGACCATATGGTGACCGTGGCACTGGCCATGCCGGGCCTGGTGCTGGGTATTGGCTACTTGCGTACCTTCAAGGATGTGGAGCTGCCCTGGGTCGGGCCGCTCACCGCCAGCTGGCTGATTTTTGTCATCGCCTATGCCGTGCGGCGGCTGCCCTATGCGCTGCGCTCTTGTATGGCCGCAATGGCGCAAATACATCCGGCACTGGAGGAGGCCGCAGAAAACTTGGGTGCGAGCCGCTGGCGCACCCTTCGCCGGGTGCTGGTGCCACTGATGATGGGCGGCATTTTGGCCGGGTTTGTGACGAGCTTTGTCACCGCAGCAGGGGAAATATCAGAAACCATACTGCTCACCAGCCGCGAGAGTCTGGCGCCCATGTCTTATGGCATCTACCTTTATATGCAATCGATCTCAGGGCGCGGGCCAGGTGCTGCACTGGGCGTTATTGCGGTGCTGTTGATCGGCTTGGGCACCTGGCTAACGCACCGTGTAGCAGCCCGGCATGCAAGCCATGATGTGAAAGGATCAGCACCATGAAGCCGGTTGCTGTGGCGATTGAGAATGTGGCGCTGCACTTTGGCACGACCCAGGTGCTGCGCGACATCAACCTGAAGGTCGAGCCCGGCGAGTTTTTTGCTTTGCTGGGCCCCTCGGGTTCAGGCAAGTCGACTCTGCTGCGTTTGATAGCGGGCTTTAACCGCAACCAGGCAGGTCGGGTACTGATAGATGGGCGCGACGTCAGCGCGGTGCCGCCCTGGCAACGCAATGTGGGCATGGTGTTTCAGAACTATGCGCTTTGGCCGCACATGACTGTGGCTCAAAACATTGCTTTCGGGCTAGAGGAGCGTCGGCTGCCCACGGCCGACATCAAGCGCCGGGTAGCCGCCGTGATGGAGCTGGTGGAGCTAAACGGTTTGGAGCAGCGTCGCCCGGGCCAGTTGTCGGGCGGACAACAGCAGCGCGTGGCAATCGCTCGCACGCTGGCCATCGAGCCGCAGTTGCTGCTGCTAGACGAGCCACTCTCCAACCTGGACGCCAAGCTTAGGCTGCAAACCCGCCAGGAACTCAAAAAACTGCAACGCCGGCTCAACATCACCACCCTGTTTGTCACCCACGACCAGGAAGAGGCTCTGACCACCTGCGATCGCATCGCCGTGCTCGACCAGGGGGTAATCCAACAGGTTGGCACGCCGCTGGCGCTGTTCGACCACCCACAAAACCGCTTTGTCAGCCAGTTCATCGGCTCGACAAACCTGTTCGCCGGACAGTTTTTAGCCGGAGACACTGGGCCGAGCTTTGCATCGCCCGCACTGGGCTTGCTGGCCTTGCCAAGCGTCTTGGTAGCGCCAAGTGAGCCAAGCGAAATGGCATTCAGGCCCCACGCCGTGCGCCTGTGCAGCGCCGAGCAGCCAGCGCTGGCCGGGCACCTGCAGCTCAGCGGGGTCGTGCACCACCAGGAGTTCCTCGGAGCGTTCTTGCGCTATGAGGTGCGGGTTGGCAGCGCACTGGTTTTGGCCGACCAAGCGCATGTGCGTGGCCAGCCAAGCCTGCCCCTGGGCACGGCTGTAAGCCTGCTGATCCCAGCCACGGAGATCCGGTTTATGAGGCTGTGAAACCTGTTATTTCAAAGCCTTGGGCGCCGCCGGCGCGCCCCAGAGCTGCTTGAGGCGCTCGTCGCGACCGCAGTTTGAGCGGTAGTACTGGTAGCGCACGGGGTTCTTTTTGTAATAGTCTTGGTGGTAGGCCTCAGCCGGATAAAACACGCCGGCCAGCACCAACTGTGTCACGATGGGCGGCTTGAATGGCTTGCTTTTTTGCAGCGCTGCCAAAGACGCCTGGGCCATAGTGAGTTGCTCGCTGCCGTGGGCGAAGATAGCGGTGCGGTACGGCGAGCCCTGGTCGCAAAACTGGCTGTCTTTGGTGGTCGGGTCAATGGTTCGCCAGAAATATTCGAGCAGTTGCTGGTAGCTGATCTTCGCTGGATCGAACACCACCTCCACCGCCTCGGCGTGCCCGGTGATGTCTGCGGCAACCTGTTCATAGCTGGGGTTGGCCACCGTGCCACCGGTGTAGCCCGAGGTGGTAGCAAGCACACCGGGGAGCTTGTCAAAGTCGGCCTCCACGCACCAGAAACAGCCCCCGGCGAAGGTGGCCTTGGCACTTGCCTGAGCCTGCGCCAAGGGTATGCAGAGCAGCAGCAGGCCAGCCAGACAAGCGGTCCGCAAACCAAAAAAATAGCACTGAGGAAGGCGCGAGGATGTTGCAATCACACTTAATTCTAAGGGGCGCTGGCGCATATTGACTTTGGTAGCATCGCAGCACTTCAACAGGGTCCCCATCATGAAGCTTGCGATTGATTTTGCAGACATTGTCAGCGCCCAAGACCGTTTGCGTGGCGTCGCGCATCGCACGCCGGTGCTGCAGTCGCAAACTGCCGATGCGTTGAGCGGCGCGCAGCTGTTCTTCAAGTGCGAAAATTTTCAGCGCATGGGGGCCTTCAAATTTCGCGGCGCCTACAACGCCTTGGCGCAGTTCACCCCCGAGCAGCGCCAGCGCGGGGTGTGCGCTTTCAGCTCGGGCAACCATGCCCAGGGCATTGCCCTGTCTGCCAAGCTCTTGGGCATTCCGGCAGCAATTGTGATGCCGCTGGATTCGCCAGCGGTCAAACTGACGGCAACCCGGGGCTACGGGGCCGAGGTGATTACCTACGACCGCTACTCGGAGGACCGTGAAGCGATCGGGCGCCGCTTGGCCGAGGAGCGTGGCATGACGCTGATACCCCCTTACGACCACGCCCATGTGATGGCCGGTCAGGGAACTGCGGCCAAGGAGCTGTTTGAAGAAACCGGTCCGCTGGACCTGCTGCTGGTGTGTCTGGGTGGTGGTGGCTTGATTTCAGGCTGCGCCGTTGCCGCGCAACACCAAAGCCCCGATTGCCGGGTGATTGGGGTTGAACCAGAAGCCGGCAACGATGCACAACAAAGTAAACGGCTGGGGCAAATTGTCAAAATAGACACGCCAAAGACGATTGCCGACGGCGCCCAAACCCAGCAGCTGGGGCAGCTCACTTTTCCAGTGATTCAGGCTTTGGTAGATGACATCGTGACGGTCAGCGATGCGCAGCTGGTGCAGGCCATGCGCTTTGCCGCCGCCCGCATGAAAATGGTGGTTGAGCCCACTGGCGCCCTGGCCATGGCAGCCGCGATGCAGGGTGCGCTGGACCTGCGGGGCAAGCGGGTGGGCGTGATCGTTTCTGGCGGCAATGTCGATATTGCCCAACTCGCGCAGTATTTGGCGGCCTAGTACCCCGACCCAGAGACTGCGAACATGGCCAACGCGAGGAATTCGCGTCGGTGCCAAGGCGCCGCCGGGGGGGGAAGCCGGGGTGGCCCTAAGCCGGGGCAGCCTGCAAATAGCTTTGGAACAGGCCGACATGGACAAAGGCCGCATCGGCTGAATCTGGCCAAAGATGCAGGGCGTCAAAGCGCACATCGTAAGTTGGCTCATCGACGGCCTGCACGCCATGCGCGTGGGCATCCGGAAAAGGATACGCCGGCGATTCGCCCACCACCACGCCCTGCTTGCCACGTACATACGCTGGCATGCGTACATGGCCGGGCACCAGGTCTGTTCTGACCTGAACCCGCTGGCCAGGGCTGAAGGTTTGGCGAGCAGCCAAGTTGCTGCGACCGGCGGCGCTTGGCAGGGCCAGTGGGAATCGGCCCTGGGCACGCTGCTCCAACTCGTCATGGCTGAGCAAGGTTTTTTCAACGCACAGGGTGGCCAGGCTGGTCAGGGTGCGCTCGTAATAAGACGCTGCAAGGTAATGGCGCGGCTCCATGCGCTCAATGGCATGGCGGTATTCGTCCATATTGAACAGGCCGAGCTTGACCGCCAGCCCATACATGGCATTCACCCGCTGCTCCCAGGGAGCGTGAAACACCTTTGCCCGGTTCGAATAAAGCACTCGACCAAAACCCTGCTTACCACCTAAATCATGCATGCCATCCATAGTGCTCCCCGCTTACAGCCGCGCCACGCCAATCATGCCGTCGCGACTCACCAGGGCAGCGAGTTGAGGCTCGGACCAGCCACTGGTGTGGGGCGGGCGCTCCGGCAACACGATATAGCGTGTGTCGGCGGTGGTGTCCCACACCCGGATTTCGGTCTCGGGCGCCAGCTCCAGGCCCATTTCCTTGAGCAGGGTGCGCGATTCGCGCACCACCCGGGCCCGGTATTCAAGCTCCTTGTACCAGTCAGGCGGTAAGCCGATGATGGTGAAGGCAGTGCAGGAACATAGTGTGCAGCAAATCACGTTGTGTACCGCTGGCGTATTTTCCAGCGCCACCAGATGGCGGTGGTGCTGCGGCATCGCCAAGCCAAGTTCAGCCACCGCGGCCCGGCCGTTGCTCAGCAGGCGCTGCCGAAAAGCGCTATCGCTCCAGGCCTTGGCAACCAGGCGCGCGCCGTTTTCGGGTAGCCACTGCTGCTCGATCATCTCTGCCTGTTCGGCAATGAAATCCGCCGGCTTGAAGCCGCGCGCATCCAGCGCCGCCTCGATGGCCGCGGTTCTTTGCTCGAGCGAAGCGCTAACTGGCAAGCTTGGGCTGTGCATACCGGGACTCCGTCATGGGGCAATGCCTCAAAGCCGGACATCGTAGCGCAACCGGGCGAGCACCAGGGACCTGACAGGACCGAATCATGCCGGCAAGACCGGAGCCGGGCGCTGCCGCGGCTGCACCAAGAAAAGGCCTACCAGCATGACCGCCAACGCGGCCCACACCCAGCTGCTGAAACGCTCCCCGAGCAGCAACATGGCCCACAGCACACCTGAGCCGGTCACGACATAGGCGACCTGCGCCGCAAAAACGGCTCCGGCCTGGGCCGCCAGCCAGACATAGCCAGCATAGACCAGGGCATGCACACATGACGAGGCCAGCAGGGCGAACTCTGGCACGCCAAAGGCAAGCAAGGGGTTGATCCACTGACCCGACCACAGGGCCAGGGGCAAGGCCAGGGCTGCAGCCAGCGCCGAGGCCCAGAACATGGTATGCACCGCATCCAGCCCAGCGACACTGAATTTGGCGACGTAATTGCCCTCCAAGGCATAAAAAAGCGGCCCGACCATGGCCAGCGGCAACCAGGCCGCCGTCGCCGGCGAGGGCAGGCTGGCCTCGGGCAGGGCAATCAATGCCACGCCCACAAAGCCGCAGCACAAGCCCAGCAGGCGCAGGGTGCTGAAACGGTCCATGCCCAGCGCCAGCGCCAGCGGGAATGACAGCAGCGGTATGGTGGAGATCAGAATCGACATGACACCCCCGGGCAAGTGGGCCACTGCGATGAAAAATGTTGAATTGGGAACAATCGTGCCGATGCAGGCAATCACCAACGTAAAGCGCAGGCCGGCCAGCGTGATGGCAAAGCTTTTGCGCCGCAGCACATTGACCAGCCCAAGCAGCAGCACGCCGATGGTGCACTGCCAAAAAATCAGCCCAAAGTGCTGGTAGCCACTTGAAACCGCCAGCTTGCCCAGCGACTGCGTGCTGCCCCAGCCAACGCCTAGCAAGAGCAGCAAGCCGACCAGCAGCAAGCGGCTTTTGACAGGCGCTTGTGCGCCGCTGGATAAGACATCAACACCCATCGGTTTAAGTATCGCACCCCCCTGCACGGGCCAGCCAGGCCGGCAACCCTGGGGGCACAGGCGCCGTATAGTCATTGCTTTTGCGCACTGCAGGCCATGCCCGAGACCCCCCAGCACAGCCAAACTGCCAGCCTGTCCAGCCGGCTGCCGCCTAGTTTGTTGGCCCTGGGCGCCATCCTTCTGTGGGGCACACTGGCCGCGCTGGGGGTGGCGCTGGTCCATGTGCCGCCCTTTTTGCTCACCGGGTTGGCGCTAGGTGTGGGCAGCCTGCTGGCGCTGCCGCTGTCAGGTTTTGACCTCAAGCGCTGGCGGGTGCCACCTGCCACGCTGGCACTGGGCGTGGGCGGGCTGTTTGGTTTTCACTTTCTGCTGTTCATGGCCCTGCGCTTGGCGCCACCGGTGCAGGCCAACCTGATCAATTACCTGTGGCCGCTGTTCATGGTCTTGCTCTCGCCGCTGCTGCTGCCAGGCCTGCGCCTGCGCCGGGTTCACATTGCCGCCGCTTTGCTGGGCTTTGCGGGGGCTGGCGTGGTGATTTTGGCTGGCCCGGCCGAAGCCCCGGGTACGCCGAACGGCTGGTCTTGGGGCTACCTGCTGGCCCTGCTCTCGGCGCTGGTATGGGCCGGTTACTCGCTGCTGACCCGGCGCGTAGCGCACTTCCAAACTGCTGCCATTGGTGGCTTCGCGCTGGTCTCGGCTCTGCTATCGCTGGTCTGCCATGCCGCGCTGGAGCCGCGCGTAGCCCTTAGCTTGCGGGACCTGCTGCTGATTGCAGCTCTTGGCCTAGGGCCGATGGGCGCCGCGTTTTTTTTGTGGGACATGGCGCTCAAGCGGGGCGATCCGCGGCAGATCGGCATCTTGAGCTACTTGACGCCGCTAGCCTCCACCGCCCTGCTGGTGCTCTCGGGCGAGCGGGCCTTCAGCTGGAGCATCGCGCTGGCCGCGCTGATGATCGTGGCCGCGGCTCTGTTGGGCACGCGCCCATCTGCAGCGGCTGACCCTAAAGCGGCGCTAAAATCTGAAGTCCAGCAACCTTGACCCCCCGCGGGTAGTCCTATGTCCAAGCCCGAAGCACAAGACCAGCCCATCCCAGCAGACCCGGTTGAAGAAATCGTCTCGGCGATTCCGTTTGTACTGCCGCTGGCCGGTGGTGTACTCATTTTCCTGCTGGCTTTC
>CAMATS010000086.1 GCA_945861195.1 Rhodoferax sp. OV413 | reverse complement strand
AAAAAGTGGCGGGTCAACATGGCGATGTCTTCGCGCCGCTCACGCAGGGCCGGCAGGCGCAGGCGAATCACATTCAGGCGGTGAAACAAGTCCTCCCGAAAGCCACCTTCCTTGACCCTTTGCTCCAGATTCTGGTGCGTGGCAGCAATCACCCGCACATTGGTTCTGACTGCGCCATGACCGCCGACGCGGTACACATGGCCGTCGCTCAGCACACGCAGCAGCCTGGTTTGCAAATCAAAGGGCATGTCGCCGATTTCATCGAGAAACAGGGTGCCGCCGTCGGCCTGCTCGAAGCGGCCCCGGCGCATGCTCTGCGCCCCCGTGAAAGCGCCGCGCTCATGGCCAAAGAGTTCGGACTCGAGCAGGTCCTTGGGAATGGCAGCGGTGTTGATGGCTACAAAAGGCCCCTGGGAGCGCGGCGAATGTTTGTGCAGCGCACGCGCCACCAGCTCCTTGCCCGAGCCAGACTCCCCCGTGATCATGACCGTGACATTGCTTTGGCTCAGGCGCCCGATGGCGCGGAAAACATCTTGCATGGCCGGCGCCTGGCCAAGCATCTCGGGGGTTTCAGAGAGTCGCTCTTGCACCACCTCTTCGCGCTGGCTTTCCTCAAGCGCGCGGCGGATCAATTCAACCGCCTTGGGCAAATCAAACGGTTTTGGCAGGTACTCAAAAGCCCCGCCCTGAAAGGCCGATACCGCGCTGTCAAGGTCTGAATAAGCGGTCATGATGATGACCGGCAGTCCTGGGTATTTTTGCTTGACCTTTTCAAGCAGGTCCAGGCCCGAGCCACCAGGCATGCGGATGTCACTCACCAGCACCTGAGGCGCATCCTCTTCGCTGGCCAGGCTCAGTGCGGCCAGCAGGTCGCGTGGGTTGGTGAAACTGCGGGTGGGGAGGTTTTCGCGCTGCAGCGCTTTTTCCAGCACAAATCGGATGGACTGGTCATCATCAACGATCCAAATCGACTTCATGTCTGTCTATCGCCTCAGGTCAGAGTTCAGGGGAGCGGAATCAAGATTTTGAAATCAGTTCTACCCGGCTCGCTGTCGCACTCGATCAAGCCGTGGTGCTGCTGCACAAAGGTTTGGGCCAGTGTCAAACCCAAGCCCGAACCCCCTTCTCGGCCCGACACCAGCGGATAGAAAATCCGGTCTTTGATCGCCTCGGGCACGCCAGGCCCGTTGTCAATGACATGCAATTCCAGTGCCAAGCGATAGCGCTGCTTGCCAAAGGTGCTCTGACGCGCCACCCGCGTGCGAAATATCAGGCTGGCCTGCCCCCGGGCAATTTGCTCGCCCAGGGCCTCGCAAGCATTGTGCGCAATATTCAAAACCGCCTGGATCAGTTGCTCAAAATCGGCCCGAAATTCAGGAATCGAAATGTCGTAGTCGCGCACCAGTTTCAGGCCCCTGGGAAACTCCGCCAAGATCAGTGAGCGCACCCGTTCACACACCTCATGAATATTCACATCTCCCACCATGCGCGCCCGCCGATGCGGCGCGAGCAAGCGGTCGACCAGGCTCTGCAGGCGGTCGGCTTCGTGGATGATGACCTGGGTGTACTCGGTCAGTTCGCGGGATTCGATTTCCATCTCCAGCAACTGCGCTGCGCCGCGGATACCGCCCAGCGGGTTTTTGATTTCGTGCGCCAGATTTCGCACCAACTCCTTGTTGGCCTGCGCCTGCTCTGCCAAGCGCTGTTCGCGGTCTTGCCGGGCCTGCTGCTCCACCGGCAGCAATTCAACAATGAACTCAGCGGGGTTTTCGGTTTGCGCAACGATCACGTGCACCGGCAGGGGCTCACGGTTGAGCCGCTTGACCCAGGCGTCGTAGCGCAGCGTAGCAAACTCGTTGCCGCCGACGCCGCTGAGCGCACTCAACAGGTGCGCTGGCTCGGTCAAATTGTCAGGCAAGCAGGCACCGCGCAGTAGCCGGCGCGACAGGCCCAGGACGTCCTCCAGCGCGGCATTGGCAAACAGCACCACGCCGTCGCGACCGACCACAGCCACCAAGGTGGCGAGCAGATCAAAGGCTGCAAAACGCCCGCCCAGAGCGGTACTTGCAGGGCTGGGCGGAGGGGTTTTCAAGCGAGCTATTTCCCGACCAAGGCTGCGCCCTGCTGGCGGGCGAGTTCACGCCTGATGCTGGCGATGTCGCTCTCGTTGCGCGCCAGGCTGGCCTTGATTTCGGCCACCCGGTCCAGGTATTTTTGGTAGTTTCGGCTCTCATCAGCCCGGCGCTCGGGCTGGCCTTGGTTGTAGTCACGCTGCAACTCAAGCTGACGTGCCTCGGCTCTTTTGAGCTCGGCGGACAAAATTTGCCGCGCATCAGCGTCTCTGGCCCGCTGTTCCTGGGCATCGACCCGGGCGCCTGCTATCGGGCCGACCTGGGGCGTGGTTCCGGCCCGAGGCAGGGCTGCCGGTTGCACCTTGAGCGGTCGCGGCGCTGGCACGCTGACGCTAGCACCCTCGACACGTTGGCAACCCCGGGCCAAGGGGTCGGCGACGGTGTTGGTAAATTCGTTGCCGCAGCGGTAAATTGGCTGCTGGGCTAAACCGGCGCCTGCGTACCCAAGAGCGTATAAGCCCAAGCACAGCGCCATGGCTGCGGAGCGGGCAGATTTCAGCATGAACAGCATGGTCAGGGAGTATGCGACAAATGCGGCTGCCCACGGCCAGCGCCTCGTTTGGCAACAAAAAAGGACGGCATCAGCCGTCCTTTTTGTTGCAGGCGCAAATGGATTAAGGCAAATGGCTTAAGGCTTGCCTGCGCTTATCACAGCGAGTAGTACATGTCGTACTCAACCGGGTGCGGCGCCATACGAAAACGCGTGACCTCGGTCATCTTGAGGTCGATGTAGGCGTCAAGCATCGAGTCGGTAAAGACCCCTCCACGGGTTAGAAACCCGCGGTCTTCGTTCAGGTAGCCCAGTGCCTGGTCAAGGCTGTGGCACACGGTGGGTACCTTGGCGTCTTCTTCGGGGGGCAGATGGTAGAGGTCCTTGGTGGCAGCCTCACCCGGATGGATTTTATTTTCAACACCATCCAGGCCGGCCATCATCAGCGCCGAAAAGCACAAATAGGGGTTGGCCGATGGGTCAGGGAAACGCGCCTCGATGCGGCGGCCTTTGGGGTTGGCCACAAACGGGATTCGGATCGAGGCCGAGCGGTTACGCGAGCTGTAGGCCAGCTTGACCGGCGCCTCAAAACCGGGCACTAGGCGCTTGTAGCTGTTGGTCCCGGGATTGGTGATGGCATTCAGGGCACGCGCATGCTTGATGATGCCGCCGATGTAGTACAGGGCAAAGTCGCTCAGCCCAGCGTAGCCGTCACCAGCAAACAGGTTCTTACCGTCTTTCCAGATCGACTGGTGCACATGCATGCCCGAGCCGTTGTCGCCCGCATAGGGCTTGGGCATGAAGGTGGCTGTTTTGCCGTAGGCATTGGCCACGTTCCAGACCACGTACTTCAGCACCTGAGTCCAGTCGGCGCGCTGCACCAAGGTGCTGAAGCGCGTGCCAATCTCGTTTTGGCCGGCGCCTGCCACCTCGTGGTGGAACACCTCAACCGGGATGCCCAGCGACTCAAGAATGAGCGACATTTCAGCGCGCATGTCTTGGGTGCTGTCGACCGGGGGCACTGGAAAGTAGCCGCCCTTGACAGTGGGACGGTGGCCCCGGTTGCCGCCTTCGAGCTTGGCACCCGAACTCCAAGGGGCTTCGTATTCGTCGACCTCAAAGAACACCTTGCCTGGCTCATTGCTCCAGCGCACGCTGTCAAAAATGAAGAATTCAGGCTCGGGGCCAAAGAAGGCCGTGTCGCCAATGCCAGAAGCCTTGAGGTAGGCCTCGGCCCGCTTGGCAATCGAGCGGGGATCGCGGTCATACGACTTGCCGTCGCTGGGCTCGACCACATCGCACTGCATGAACAGCGTGGTTTCTTCAAAGAAAGGGTCCAGATTGGCGGTGTTGGGGTCGGGCCTGAGTTGCATGTCTGAGGCCTCAATGCCTTTCCAGCCAGCAATAGAAGAGCCGTCAAAAGCATGTCCGGCGGTGAATTGTTCTTCCGTGAAATGGGACACCGGTACGGTGACATGCTGCTCTTTGCCACGGGTGTCGGTGAAGCGGAAATCAACAAACTTGACCTCGTTGTCTTTCACCATTGTCATGACGTCTGCGACGGTCTTGGCCATCAAATACTCCTGTGTATGTCGTTGTTAAAAAAGTTGCCTGGTCTGTGAGTGCAGGTTTTGTGCCAAGCCGGCAGCCAGCGAGCAGTCAAGCCACTCGGGTATTTTGCCTTGTGTTTCAGGGGCTTAGGCGCCCGGCGTCGGCGTGGCTAAATTTTTGGCGAGGTTGATGCACTTTTTTAGATCGTTATTCACGCACTAAAAAAGTGCATTTATTTTTGCACCAATTCAGGGCCAAGTTTGACCTCAAAACTTCGCAAGCCGGCCAGCAGGGCCGGGTAGGCCTGGATCACCAGTTCGGGGCGGCCTTTCACGCCAAGCTCAATATGGCGCCCGTATTCAGGGTGATCGACACTGGGCAGACTGAACACCTTGATGCCAACAAAATCGGCCTCAATGGTTTCCATCAGCGGTGTGAGTGTTGCCTCCATGGCACCAAAGACGATCACCGACTGCTCGATCCAGGCCGCATTTTGAAACAGGTGCGTGTAATGGGTGTCTAGCACCCACTCCATCATGGGCCAGGCCATCACTGGAAAGCCGGGCACGAAATACACCGAGCCGCAGCTGAACCCCGCAATCTTGTTGTAGGGGTTCGGAATGATCCCAGCCCCGGCCGGGAACAGCCCCATATTGAGGCGATGCAGGTTGTCCGGGCGCTCGGGCTCATAGACCAAGCCCTGCTCGAGCGCCACATCCTGCATGCGCTCACGGATCATGGCCGCGGCCTGGGGGTGCAAAACCAAGTCCAGGCCCAGCGCACGGGCAGCGCATTGGCGCGTGTGGTCATCCGGCGTAGCACCAATGCCACCACAGGAAAAAACCAGGTCGCCAGAGGCAAAGGCGCGCCGCAGGGTGGCGGTGATGCGCTCGGGCGAGTCACCCACATAGTCGGCGTAATCCAGCGCCAGACCGCGCGCCTTGAGCAAATCTATGGTTTTGGGCAGGTGCTTGTCGGCCCGCTTGCCGGACAAGATTTCATCGCCGATGATGATCAAGCCGATGGCGCTGGGAGGCGTCGGCGTGGTTTGCGGTGTGTTGGGCTTCATTCAGAACAGACTTGGTTGGATGGTGGCGCCGCAGGGGCAGCAGGTGCGCCAAGTTTCGCATCCCGCCGAAGGCCGCAGGCCAGGGCTTGGCTGTGCGGCTTCATGCACGCCCGGCCAAGCGTTTGAAGCCGAGCCATTGCTGGGCCCAGAACCCCCGGCCATAGTCTCGCCCCTGAGTGAGCTGGTCGCGCACCCCGGTGGCTTCGTAGCGGTGCTCGAAGTTGGCTGTGCCAAACAGCATGTCCCAGCAGGGCAGCAGGACCGCAAAATTACAGTTCTGGCGCTCGTCAGAGCCCAGCGCATGGTGCATGCGGTGAAAGCGCGGGCTGACCCACAGGCGCTCGCCGAAGCGACCAAACCAGAGGCGAAGGTTGGCATGTTGCAGGTTTTCGCTGAGCTGTGTCAGCGCCACGATCGCCACATACTGGCTCGGCGCAATGCCGAAGCACTGCGCCACCACAATCAGGATCAGGTCACGAATCAGGTCGTCCAGCAGATGGTTACGGTTGTCGCTCCACTGGGTCATCTGCTGCTGCGCATGGTGCAGGGCATGCAACTGCCACCACCAGTGCCACCGGTGTTGGCCGCGATGCAGCCAGTAATTCAAGCCGTCAAGCAGAAGCAGGTAGAGCAGCAAACTCACCAAGGGCTGATCGCTCACGCCGGGCCAAAAGGCATCGAGGTGCAGCGTGCCAAAACCAGCGACCCGGGCCAGGCCAAAGAGCTCGCTGAGCAGGGGCTCAAGGGCAAAAAATACCGCCACGCGAAACAGGCCCAGCCGGTGCACCAGGGTGTAGATGACATCGGTGCGCAGGCTGGCCCGGTCTTTCAGTAGCTCAACCGGGCGCCAGCGTTGCAGCGGGCCAATCACTGAGACCATCACCAGCAGCTGCAGCAGGCCCACCAAGAGCCAGCCGGTGGCATCAAAGCCATCGCTAAGCAGCTGCCCCAGGCCAGCAGCAAACATTACTGGCTGCAAGAGCTGCTCAAACAGCAGGCCTTGCAAGCCCGAGAAAACTTCGGCGAACCACTCCATGGCGCCGCCCGAATCAGCCGCTGGCGGCCACCCAGGCCCGGTAGGCTGGGTGTTCGCGCAGTGTGGCAAAGCAAAAACCGCGGGCCTTGAGGCCCAGCAACAGGGGTTCCAGCACGGCCGGGGCCCAGGGCTCTTGGCGCGACCAAATGCCCAAATGCGCAACCAAGATATCGCCGCTGCGGATATCGCGCAGGGCCTTGGCCAAGAGCATCGGGTTGCTGAACTTGTCGCTGGGCAGTTCGTCACCCAAAAAACCGGCTGCCGCCCAGCCCACATGGGCATAGCCGCAGGCCTTGGCAGCGGCCAGCAACTGCGGCGAGGTCTTGCCGCCAGGGGCACGGTACAGCGGCAGCGGTTTTTTGCCAGTCAGGGTCTGCAGCCGGTCGCCAGCCTGCTGGATTTGCTGGCAGTAGTCGGCTGCCCCCCAGTTCAGCAGCACGCCCTGCTGGGCACCGGCAGAGGCCTGCACCTTGAACCGCGGCGCAGCGCCGGGCAGATCAGCGCGCCAATACACATGGCTCCAGGTGTGGGAGGCAAATTCATGGCCCTCAGCGGCCCGCTCGCGCCACCAGGGTGCCCAGTGCTCGCCCAGGCTGCCATCGCCTACTTTGGTGCGCTCATTGGCGGCAAAAAAAGTCACCCGCACCGCTTGGCGCTGCAGCACCTCGGCGATCAGGGGGGCCACCTCCATGTGCCCGGTGTCAAAGGTCAAATAAACTGGTTTGTCACAGGCCGCCCACGCCACCGGGCCGGCCAGCGCAATCGCCAGCGCCGCGGATTTACTGGCGTGGCGCATGGTCCAGGGTCCAGACACCGTGGGGCGACTTGCCTACCCGCACCTGGCGCACCAAGCGCCGGGTCTGGGTGTCAATAACGCTCAATTTACCGGCCCAGCGCGAGGCCACATAGAGTAAGCGCCCGTCGGCCGAGAGCTCCAAACAGTCCGGCCCGCCAGGTGCCGCAAAGCTCTCCACCACGGCCAGCGTCTGGTAGTCAATTTTGCTGATGCTGTTGGCTACCCGGTTGCTGACATACACATGCCGCTTGTCGCCCACCGCCCGAAAGGCATGGGCGCCCTCGCCGGTCTTGATGAGCTTGACAAACTGCGCCTGGCCGGCGCTCAGGTCATAGACCTCGACGCCGTCGCCGCCGGTCAAGCCGATCAGCAAGAACTTGTCATCTGGCGTACCAAACACATCGGCCGGCAGGGCGCCGGTTTTGCGTCGCCATTTGAGGGTTTGGGTGGGCAGGTCAATGGCCACCAACTCGTCGCTGTCCTGCATGGTGGCATAGACCGTGGTGCTTTTGCTGTCAATCCAGAGGTGGCTGGGCGTTTTGCCGGTGGCCAGCCGCTTGGCCAGAGTGAGCGCGCCGCCGTCCCAGCGGTAGATATCCACATGGTTGAGCCGGTTGGCAGCGGTCACAAACCACTTCATGTCAGGCGAAAAGCGCAGCTGGTAGGGGTCGAGTATGCCCTTCAAGGTGCGCTGAACTTCGGCTGTGCGGGGGTCGATAAAGGTCAGCGAATCGGAGGCGGCGTTCGCCACAATCACCGACTTTTCATCCGGCGTCAGGTACAGGTGGTGCGGCTCTTTGCCGGTGGATATGCGCTTGGTCTCTTGCCAGCTCAGCGGGTCCAGCACGCTGAC
>CAMATS010000085.1 GCA_945861195.1 Rhodoferax sp. OV413 | reverse complement strand
GATGATGAATCTGCCAGACAGCACCTGCCGCCGGGCGAGCCTGAGATACATTGAGGCCCTCTCTGTTCTCTGGCAAGGAGCCAAACATGCATCCTGATGTGTCCTACCCGCGCGAGCCCGATACGCCAGTCTCGCACCTGCCCTTCAGCCCAGCAGTGCGCGTGGGGCAGTTGGTTTTTGTTTCGGGCCAGGCCTCGGTTGACCCTTCCGGGGCCATCGTCTCGGACACCTTTGAAGGCGAGTTCAGGCGCTCTGTGGAGAACCTGAGCAAGGTGCTGCAATCTGCCGGCTGCACGCTCAAACAGGTGGTACAGACCCGCAACTATGTGCGCGATGTTGCCGACCTGCCCGAGTTCAACCGGCTCTACCGCGAGTATTTTCAGGCGCCCTACCCGGCCCGTACCACCATCACGGGCTGCCTGTCGCCGGCGCTGCGCTTCGAACTGGAGTGCATCGCTGTAGCCGACCCCACCAAGCCATGAGCCGCCCGAGAAAAGTTCTGTTCATTTCGGCAGATCAATGGCGTGGCGAGTGCCTCTCGGCGCTGGGGCACGGAGTGCTCAAAACCCCGCACCTGGACGCGTTGGCAGCCGATGGGGTGCTGTTCAAGCAGCATTTCTCGGTCACCTCGCCTTGTGGTCCGGCGCGCTCGAGTCTGCATACTGGCCTCTACCTGATGAACCACCGGGTCGGGCGCAACGGCACACCGCTGGACCAGCGCCATACGAATTTGGCCAAGGAGGTGCGCAAACTGGGGTTTGACCCGGTACTTTTTGGTTATACCGACACCAGCGCCGACCCGCGTGGGCGCGATCCGGGTGACGCCGCCCTGCGCACCTATGAGGGCCCGCTGACAGGCTACCAGGTCGGCCTGTTGTTTCCCGACTTCATGACGGCCTGGATGAAAGACCTGCATGCCAAGGGCTATGTCTTCGAGGGTCGGCAGGATATCTACCAGCCCATGCCCGGTCTACTGCCGCCTGCCGATCGCGGCCACCGGTTCATACCGGCACGGTTCAAGGCGCAGGACAGTGACACCAATTTCATGACTGATCAGGTGCTGTCCTGGCTGGGCCAGCACCGCGAAGAAGACTGGTTCATGCACTGCGTGTTTCTGCGACCGCACCCGCCGGTGATCACCCCCTACCCTTACAACGAGCGCTATGACCCGGCCGACATACCACTGCCCCAGCGCCAGCCGACGCCGCAGCAGGAGGCAGCCCAACATCCACACCTGGCGCAATGGCTGGCCTGCCTGGAGCGCCCCAACCGCTACGACGAGCACAACCCGAATAATTTACTGCACATGCCCGAGCTCGAGTTGCGGCAGATGCGGGCCTGCTACTACGGCATGATGAACGAGGTCGATGACGCCGTGGGGCGTATCGTGTCCCACCTCAAGGCGAGCGGCGAGTACGACAACACCTTGATCGTTTTTACCTGCGACCATGGCGAGATGGGCGGCGACCATCACGCCTGGGGCAAGGAGCTTTACTTTGATGCCAGCTTTTATATTCCGCTGATCATTCGTGACCCGCTGAGCTCAGCCGACCTTGCGCGCGGCAGCCAAGTTGACGCCTTCACTGAATCGGTAGACCTGATGCCCACCCTGCTCAACTGGCTGGGTACCGACATACCCGCCCAATGCGATGGGCGCTCCCTGCTGCCGTTTCTGCAGGGCCAAACACCGCCCCAGTGGCGCCAAGAGGCGCACATGGAGCTCGACTTTCGCGACAGCCCCTGGAGCATTTTCAATGCCCAAAGCGCGCTGCAACTCAGTCCGGACGAATGCCAGTTGGCCATCTTGCGCGGACGACGCTGGAAGTACATCCACTTTGCCGCCCTGCCACCGCTGTTGTTTGACCTGGTGGCCGACCCGCATGAAATGTGCAATCTTGCGCAAGACCCCGCCTGCCAGGCTGTGATGCTGGAGATGGCCCAAAAACTGCTCTCATGGCGCCTGCTTCAGCAAGAGCATGTGCTGAGCAATTTGCACCTGGGTCCGCTTGGGCTGGAGGACCGCAGCCAACGGCCGGTCTAGGCGAGTGCGGTTTGGGCCACGCTGACGCGGGCCTGCGGCTCTGGGGCCGGCAAGGCGATTTGGTGGTCGGTGCTGAACTGATAGTCGCGAAAAATATGCTCTGCGCTGAGCGTCTGGTAACTGCCATCGGGCAGCCGGTGCGAGGTGTCTTTGAGCCGGTAGGTGTAGTGCCCACAGGTCCAGCAGTTGAAATTGCGCATGTGGGTGCACAGACAGGTTTTGTCTTTCACTGAGATGGTCTTGACGCCCGGGTTCAAGGCGACTTCCCGGTTGTAGGCCGTGATATACGCACAGCCTCCTGCGCCGTCGAGCAAATAGCCGTAGGCCTCGCAGTTGGGCCGGATGCCAGCGCCTATGGCCGGCGTGCTCTTGAGCATGCGCATGGGGTAGCCGGTTGGCGAGATGGTATTGACCTCAATGTCTTCCTCGCCCGCCATGAAATAGTCTTGTTTGACCTTGGTCGGCAAACCACACTCGTCTGAAATAGTGAACCGTGTGGCCACCTGTACAGCCGCTGCGCCCAACTCTAAAAACGACACCGCGTCACTGCCGGTGAACACGCCGCCAGCGGCGATCAGGGGAATCTCAAGCTGCTCGGTCTTGAGGTAGAGCAAAATCTCGGATGCGATGGTGGCGAGGTCGTACTGCGCCCAGTCCATGCCAAAACCCAGGTGCCCGCCAGCCAGCGGCCCTTCGACAATCACGTAATCGGGCAGGCGGTTTAGCCTTGAGTTCTTGCGCAAGAAAAGCTGCAAGGCTCGCACCGAGGAGACGATGATGCCCAGCTTGGCATCGCGAAAGCGGGGGTGCTCGGCGAGCAGGGCAAAGGAGCCCAGGTGCAGGCCAGCGCTCAGGGTGATGCCGTCAATGCCGGCGTCCAGCGCCGAGGCCATGCGCACCTGCAGCGTCTCGCGCGGCGCGTTCATGGTCAGCTTCTCCATGCAATTAACAAACACCAAGCCCTCGCCGCGCTTGGCCTGCATGGTGGACTCGACATGCCTGCGGGTAGCCTCGGCCAGCACACCCAGGTCGAACTTGACGATGGATTTATCCGAGTTGTCGATGTTGTGCTTGTAGAACCGGGTCTTGTCTTTGACAAAGCTGGTGTCAAAACGCCGGTCCGAGACATCGGGCACCATGGCATCCGAAATATGCCCGATGCCGCCCAGCCTGGCCGCCTCAAGCGCCAGCTCGGCGGTGGAAATATCCACGCCCATACCGCCCACCATGATGGGCACCAATTCTTTTCGTCCAAACTTCAGGCGGAAATCGTCAACACGTTTCATTCAAATCCTCTGCAGCCTGCTGTGACTGTGTGGCCTACCCTGGCAAATTGAATTCTATCTGTCAGCTTGGCTAGAGCTGCCGCTCGGACAATGCCCCCGGGCGGCCCGAGTACTTCAGCCTGGCGTCGAGCTTTTCCAGGTTGACGCGGGCCTGTTTGCCGGCAAAAACATGGGCTTTGAGCCATGCGCATTCGGCCTCGAGTTGCGCCTGATCGCTCAGTCGGGTGTGCCAGACCCGGCGCTCGGTGTCCCAGCGGTAGCCGCGGGCTTTGAGTGCATCTTTGGCTTCAAACGGCGCCTGCGTGGCCAGCAAGCGGTAGCTTGGTGTCGCTCCTGCGGCCAACAAACGGGCCAGGCCAGTTTGGCCGTCGCTGGCCAAGCTCGCGCACAACACCGCGAGCAGGGCATGGCAGTCGATCTCGGCCCGATGGGCCTGATAAAAAACACCCTGGTGCAGGGCCAGCTGTTCGAGCTTGCCTGAGCCCCTGCCCTCTTTTTTCCAGTCGATGTCGCTCAAGGAGCAGGCCCAATCGATGGCGGCAAAGCCGGGGTAACGGGCCTCGCAAAACGGCCGATCAAAAGCGGCGTTATGGGCCAGCACCAGGTCGACGCCGGCCAACAGACCGGCAACCCTGGCATCGTCCAGGCGCTGCCCCTTGAGCTTGTCGTCGCTCAGGCCGGTGATCACGCGCACCTCCTCGGACAGCGGCCGCCCCGGGTCTTCGAGGCCGTCATAAACCGACACCGCCCCGACCGGCAGACCACTGGCCAGGTCGACCTCCAGGCACAACATTGCCAGCTCGATGATTTTGTCCTGCCTGTGGTCCAGGCCGGTGGTCTCGGTGTCTAGCACCAGCACCCGCCGGGTCTCCCCCGAGGGTGTGCCCGGGTAGTGCAGCAGGGGCTGCAAGCGCCGCAGCACCCGGTAATCAGGGTGCTGCTCGAGCAAGCGGGCTATGGCCGGCAGATCTGGCGCGGGACCCGTGGCGGGCGCAGGACGCCGCGCCTTGCCCACCGACGGCTTGCGCGCAGGCGGCTTGGTCAGGGCAGGCAGGCTGGTGTCAGTGTCGCTAAAGGCCAAGGGCAGTTGGGTATCAGGCACGGGCTTGGTTCCAGATCGGGGGCTGGCTCAGGTTGCCCGCCAAATTGCTCGAGGCCCAAACATCCATGGGCTCACCAACGCGCGCCAAAGCTCTGGCGCAGTTCGTCGATCTGCGCCACAGACAGCGCCTGGGTGTCGGGCGCCAGCAGCATCAGGCGGGCGGTTTCTTCGAGTTCTTCCAGCAGCGCCATGGCCGAGGCGGGACTGTCATGCCACACATTGGGGCCAAGGCGGGGCAGCATCACAGCCCTGATCGGCGTGCCTTGCGCAGCATACTGGTGAATCAAGGCCGCCACCTGTGCGCCAACGCTCGTACTGCCCGGGCGCTGGTAGCTTGCCATTGGCACATGGCCGACCTTCATCACAAAATAAGGCGTGATCGGGGGCAGCAATTCGGCCTCGCCCTGCCCCAGGCTCAGGGCCACGCAATGGGTGCTGTGGGTGTGGATGATGCAACGGGTCGCGGCATCATGGGCGCAGGCGGCCTGGTAAATCTGGCGGTGCAGGGCCAGGGTTTTGCTGGCCCGCTCACCGCTGATCTGCATGCCTTGCAAATCAATCTTGGCCAGCTGGGCTGGCTCAAGCAGGCCCAGGCAGGCGTCGGTTGGCGTGATCAAGAAGGCGTCTTCCAGGCGAACACTGATGTTGCCCGCCGTGGCATGCACATAGCCGCGCTCAAACAGGCTGCGGCCAACCTGGCAAATCGCCACACGGGCCTGGGCCTCGTTCATGCCAGCACCGCAAAGGCCTTGGTGAAGAAATCAACAGCACCAAAATTGCCCGATTTCAGCGCCAGATGCAAATCCCCGCCTGCCGCCTGGGGCGCTGCGTAACACCAGGGCACGCCGGGATCAATCTGCGGGCCGATTTGGAGCTGGCTGATGCCCAGTGCCTGCACACAGGCGCCCGAGGTTTCCCCGCCTGCCACCACCAGGCGCTGCACCCCGAGCGCCACCAGACCCTGGGCGATGCTGGCCAGGGCCTGCTCCACCAAGCTACCCGCGGCAGCTGCGCCCAACCTGCGCTGCACCTGGGCTACTGCATCTGCTGGTGCGCTGGAGTACACCAGCACCGGGCCCTGCGGCAAGCGCGGCGCAGCCCAGGCCAGCACCTGCTGCACCAGGCCGGCCTGGTCGTCGAGTAATCGCAACGGGTCGAGCTCAAAGGCCGGCAGGCCGGCGGCTTTGAAACAGGCCACCTGCTGGTTGGTCGCCACAGAACAGCTGCCTGACACCACCGCCGCCCAACCCCGGGCCACAGGCAGCTGGCTGGCACCTTGCGAGGGCTTGATCCCAAAATTGGCTGGCAGGCCGATGGCCACGCCCGAACCCGCTGTGACGAGCGCCATACCCTGCAGCGCCGGCCCCAGGCGCAGCAAATCGTCGTTGCTGGTGGCATCCACCACCGCCACGCCCACACCTTCCTGCCGCAGCGCCAGCATCTGCTCCCTGATGGCGCCAGGCCCGCGGGCTACCACCGTGTGGTCAATCAGTCCTACCTTGTGACTGGTTTGCGCCTGCAAAACCCGCACCAGATTGGCGTCGGTCATGGGGGTGAGTGGATGGTTTTGCATGCCGCTTTCATTGAGCAGCACCTGGCCGACAAACAAATAGCCCTTGAACACGGTGCGCCCGTTGTCCGGAAAAGCCGGCGTTGCCACCGTGAAATCGCAGCCCAGCGCCGCCATCAGCGCATCTGTCACCGGACCAATATTGCCCCGGGGCGAGCTGTCAAAGGTGGAGCAGTATTTGAAGTAAATCTGCTGCGCCCCTTGCGCCTGCAGCCACTGCAGGGCGGCCAGCGACTGGGCCACTGCCTCGGCAGCATCAATCGTGCGCGATTTAAGCGCCACCACCACCGCGTCGACCTCGCCAGCCAAGGCCGATGACGGCACACCCATGGTTTGTACCACCCGCATGCCGGCGCGAACCAGGTTGTTGGCCAGGTCGGTGGCCCCGGTGAAATCATCGGCAATACAACCCAGCAAAACAGGCATGGTGGCTCCGGGGCTCAAGCCTTGACGGGCAGCGTGATGCCCGGAAATATCTTGATCACCGCGCTGTCGTCTTCCTTGGCAAAACCTGCTGTGCTGGCTTGCATGAACATCTGGTGGGCGGTGCTTGACAGGGGCAGGGGAAATTTGCTGGCCCGTGCCATATCGAGCACCAGACCGAGGTCTTTGACAAAAATATCCACCGCCGACAAGGGTGTGTAATCGGCCGCCAGCACATGGGCCATACGGTTCTCAAACATCCAGCTATTGCCCGCACTGTGGGTAATGACCTCGTACAGGGCTTGCGGCGCCACGCCCTCGCGCAAGCCCAGCGCCATGGCCTCGGCGGCAGCGGCAATGTGCACGCCGGCGAGCAGCTGGTTGATGATCTTGACCTTGCTGCCAGCACCCGCGCTGGTCCCGAGCCGGTACACCTTGCCCGCCATGGCATCCAGAAAGGGATCGGCCAGGGCATACGCGGCGGGGCGGGCCGCGGTCATCATGGTCATCTGGCCGCTGGCAGCTTTGGCGGCCCCGCCAGAAATTGGGGCATCCACATACAGCAGGCCCAGGGCTTCGAGCCGCGCCTCCATCGCCACCGACCAATTCGGGTCCACCGTGGAGCACATCACAAACACACTGCCGGGCTTCATCGCGGCCGCACAGCCTTCGGCTGAATCGTCGCCAAACAGCAGCGCCTCGGTTTGGGCGGCATTCACCACCACAGAAATCACCACATCGCAATTGCCCGCAAGTGCGGCGGCTGAGGCATGGGCCTGTCCGCCAAGCGCAGCAAAGGACTGGGCCACCTCCGAGCGAATATCGAACACATGCACCAAATGGCCGGCACGCCGCAGCGACTGCGCCATGCCCGAGCCCATCGCCCCCAAACCAATCAAGCCAACGCTGGGCATACTCAGTCCAGGGTGATCTTGGCGACATCCGCCAGTTTTTTCCATTGCGCCGCATCTGCTTGCATGAAGCTGGCCAAGCCCTGGGCGTTGGCCCAGGTCGGCTCGGCGCCCTGCTTTTGCATGGCCGCTTTCACCTCGGCCTGTTGCGACACCCGCTCCAGTGCCTGCTCCAAGCGCTGTTGCACTGCCAGGGGCAGGCCGGCTGGCGCAGCCAAACCGAACCAGGCACTCACCTGAAAGCCCTTGAGGCCGGCCTCCTCCATGGTCGGCACATCGGGCAGCACGCTGCTGCGCTGGGCTGTGGTTACTGCCAACGGTTTGAGCTTGCCGCCCTGGACCAGGCCCAGCGCCGAGGGCAGGTTGTCAAACATCATGTCGACCTCGTTGGCCATCAAGGCGGTCAGGCCGGCCGCAGCACCGCGGTAGGGGATATGGGTCACAGCGGTGCCAGTCTGGCTTTTATACAGCTCAGCGCTCAGGTGCAGCGATGTACCCTGGCCATTCGAGCCGTAATTCAGCTGGCCCGGTTTGGCCTGCGCGCGCTGGGTCAGGTCAGCCACCGTGTTGATGCCCGAGGCCGGGTTGACCAGCAACACATTGGGCACCCGGCCCAGCAGGCCCACTGGGGC
>CAMATS010000084.1 GCA_945861195.1 Rhodoferax sp. OV413 | reverse complement strand
AGCTGGTGACCCGGGCGCGGCCTGACCTGCTGCATGATTTGAGCTACCAGCGCCAAGCCTTGATTGAGCTGGCCCTGCAGCAGTGCAACGAAGACGCTGCCCTGGCGCCCGCTGCCTTTGAAGTGTTTTATGCCGAACGCAATCGGGTGGAGTTTTATGACGATGCTTTGCCTGCACTGGAGCAACTCGCTTCCCGCTACCCCTTGCTGGCGCTGTCAAACGGTAATGCCGATTTAGGGCGGGTGGGTATTGGGCATTTTTTCACAGCCAGTGTCAGCGCCTTTGACGCGGGCGTGGCAAAGCCTGATGGGCGAATTTTTGCTGCTGCTTGTCGCCGGCTCGGGCTTGCGCCACAACAAGTCTTGCATGTTGGCGACGACGCAGCGCTGGATGTGCTGGGCGCCTTGAGCGCCGGCATGCAGGCGGTCTGGCTGAACCGGGGGGCCGAGGTTTGGGGGCATGTGCCGCAGCCCCATGCCAAAGTGAGGCATTTAGGCGAGTTATGCCAAGCCCTAGGCTGCGACGACAGGCCTAAAAGCCCTTGACTGCAGCAATGGCGCTACGCACTGCGCCTTCAAGCGTTGCCGGGTAGGGGCCGGCAACATAATCGCCGCAGGCAAACAGTCCCGGCCCGATGCGCATGGGTGGGCGCTGCAGGCCAGGCGTGCATGCGAAGGTGGCGCGCTTTTCAACCACGGTTTGCACCGGCTGCAGATGCAGCCCAAGTTGCGCCTGCGCCTGCTGCAGCACTTGTTGCTGCAGGCTCTGGTGCTCGCCTTGGCTGGCGCTGACCACAAAGGCCAGCAGGCCGGCCGGCCCGCCGAGCTGACCGCGGTCAAAAACAAACTGAGCTGGCGCGTTCGAACCCGCTTGGCTGCGCAGGGCCAGCATAGGCTGTGACAGGCGCGCCTGGGGAGCCCAGGCATAGACCGTGGTGATGGCCTCAAACTTCAGGGCCCGGCTCATGTCGCTCCAATGCCGCACCGGCTCGGCCATCGCCCCGGGCAGGCTAGGCATCAGGTCGTCGAGCAGCCGCACTGCTTGCAGGGCAGCGGTGGCCAAGATCACGTTGTCAAACACTTGGCCTTCGATTTGCCAATGCTCATCCTGATGCACCAAGCGCTTGACCCGACTGCCGAGCCTGATCGCACCACCCCGCTGCACCAGCCAGCGGGCTGCGGCCTGCGGAAAGAGTGTGCCCAGGTCAACCCGGGGTAGCAGCAGCCGAGAACCTCCCGCCACGCCAAACAGGGCGTCCCCCAGCACCCGTAGAAATACGCTGGCGCTGGCCCGAGGCGACGGCGTGTTCAGGGCCGATACGCACAGGGGTTCGATCAACTCGGCCATCACCCGCGGCGTGAGGCCATGGCACAGCTCAGACACGCTGAGCCCGCTGGCGCAATCAAAGCCGCGCCATTTCCAGCCCAGCACAGCGCGCAGCAATCCGGCTTTGTCTTTCCACTGCCAGCCTACGGCCGTGAGCAGCCCGACCAGCGTATTGAAAGGCGCCGGCAAGTTTGGCAGGCGCAGGCCAGCGCCGTCGGCAAAGCGCAGTGTCATGGGCAGGCTGTGCAGGGCCTGCTCGATGGGCACGCCCACCCGGCGCATCAGGCGAAGGGTTTCGGTGTAAGCCCCAATCAAGATGTGCTGGCCGTTGTCCAAGTCAAGCGCTTGGCCCTTACACACAATGCCCGGTAGCGCGCGGGCCCTGCCGCCGGTTTGGCGCGTCGCCTCGAAGACTGTCACCGCATGCCCGGCCTGCACGGCCTCTACCGCAGCGGCCATGCCAGCCCAGCCGGCGCCAATGATGGCCAGTGCCAGCGGCTTGGCCTCGGGGGGCCTCAAAGCCGGCCCAGCGCCTGTACCCGCCAGGCCAGCCAAAATTTACGCAGGGGTGTGAGGCTGATGCGTTGGTGCAGCACCCGAAAGTTGTCGCGCTCAATCTCGCCCAGCAGGGCCCGGTAAATGCTGGCCATCATCAGACCTGGTTTTTGGGCGCGTCGGTCCGTGCTGGGCAGCAGTGCCAGCGCCTCGTCGTAGAGTTGCTGGGCGCGCTGCGCCTGAAACTGCATTAGGGCTGTAAAGCGTGGTGAATAGCTGCGCTGCAAGATATCTTGTGCCTTCACCTCAAACTGCTGCAACTCACTGGCCGGTAGGTAAATGCGTCCGCGTAGCGCGTCTTCGCCAACATCGCGCAGGATGTTTGTCAACTGCAACGCCTGCCCGAGCTTGTGTGCGTAGGCCGTGGTTTGGGCCTGGGTGCGGCCAAAAATATTGGCCGCCACCTCGCCCACGATGCCGGCAACCAGGTGGCAATAGCGTTGCAGCCCGGGGTAGTCCAGGTAGCGGGTTTGCTCAAGGTCCATCTGGCAACCCTGAATCACCTTTTGCAGGTGAGCCTCTTCGATGGCATAGTCGGCGGCCAGCGGCATCAGCGCACGCATCACCGGGTGGCTGGGCTTGCCAGAAAAGGCCTGCGCCACTTCGGTCTGCCACCAGGCCAGTTTGCTGGCTGCCACACCAGTGTCAAGGGTGTCGTCCACGATGTCGTCGACTTCGCGGCAAAAGGCATAAAAGGCGGTGATTGCGGCGCGCCGTGGCGCCGGCAAGAATAAAAAAGCATAGTAAAAACTGCTGCCCGAGGCGGCCGCTTTTTGCGCTACGTACTGCTCTGGGCTCATCGCGCTATTGTTACATCCAGAGCGCGCGCCAGAGCATCAGCGGCAGGTCGCCACGGCCCAAAGTGGGGCGCTGGCTGATGGTGGCAAATTTCATCGCTTCAATGCGCTGCACCATGCGCAAGCCACCCTGTACGACCAGCCGCAATTCCCAGCCGGCCCGCCCCGGTACCCGGTGCACCAGTGCTGCACCCTGCTGCATTCGGACCTCAGCCAGGCGCAGTTGCTGTGCAATCAAACGGGTGATCGGTTCGGTTGGCCGGCAGGCCAGCAGGTCGGCGCGGGCCACGCCATGCTGCTCGCAGTCGGCCTGAGTCAGGTAGAAGCGCCCACGCGGTATGTCGACACTCAGGTCCTGCCAAAAATTGATCAGTTGCAGGGCGGTGCAGATCTGGTCGCTCTGCGCCAGAGCCAACGCGTCTCTCACGCCGTAGAGGTGAAGTAGCAGGCGCCCGATCGGGTTGGCAGACCGGGCGCAGTACGACAGCAGTTCGCCCGGATCGGCGTAATCGGCACCATCGCGGGTTTTCTCGACATCCTGAACAAAGGCGTCAAGCAGGTCTTGCAGCAACTGCACAGGCAACCGGTGCGCCCGGATAGCCTGTTGAAGCGGGTAAAACACCCAGCCCCAGCGGCCGCTTTGGGGCAGTGGCCCATCGGCGCAGGCGCCAAGTAGCTCTTGCCGGTAGTCGCACAGCGCTTGCAACCGCTCTGCCGCGTGGGCATGGCCCTCGTCGGCGATGTCGTCGGCCGTGCGGGCAAAGTGATAAATCGCGGCAATCGGTGGGCGCAGCCTAGCCGGGCAGAGCCATGAGGCCACCGGAAAATTTTCATAGTGCCCGATGGCCGGGGCAGCGGCGCTTGCGCGGATTGCTGGCATGGGCTTATTTTGCCTGCAGCAGCGGTGGCTGCCGACCGCTTGACTGGCGTCCCTGCTGACCCACTTGTCGCAAGTTGCGCGATTTTCCAAGTGTCGAGCCAGGCTCATTGAACTTCACTTGTTGGACCTCAGCTTGACAGCCTGTCAGATTTAAATTAAATTACTAACCAATTGGTCATTAGAGTTTGTAATGGCCTGTCAACCCCCACTTCCAACCGTTTATATGTTTCTGAAGTCAATTCAAATTGGCGCCGCCTTAGCCTGCGCCTCAGTCCTGTTGGCCGCCTGTTCCCGGCCCCTGCCCAGCCCGGAGCCGCTGCGCTCGGTCAAGCTACTCACCGTTGGCCTGGAAGATATGGCCGCGAGCGCCGAGTTTGCTGGCGAAGTGCGCGCCCGGGTCGAGTCGCGTCTGGGTTTTCGGGTGGCAGGCAAGCTGGTGCGTCGGCAAGCCGAGCCAGGCCAAAGGGTGCGGGCCGGTGATGTGTTAGCCCAGTTGGACCCCCAGGACTACCAACTCGCAGCCGAGGCAGGTCGGGCCCAACTCGCCGCAGCCGCGACCAACCGCGACTTGGCAGCGGCCGATTTCAAGCGTTTTAAGGAGCTGCGCGAGCAAAACTTCATCAGTGGCGCTGAGCTCGAGCGGCGCGAGGCCAACCTCAGGGCAGCTCAGGCCCAGTTTGAGCAGGCTCAGGCGCAACTGGCCGGGCAGGGTAATCAAACCGCCTACACCCGGCTGCTGGCCGATGTGACGGGCCTAGTCACAGCTGTCGATGCCGAGGTGGGGCAGGTGGTGGCGGCCGGGGCGCCGGTCCTGCGCATTGCCCAGGACGGCCCGCGTGATGTGCTGTTTTCGGTACCAGAGGACCGGGTGACCTCCATCAAAATCGGCTCAGAGGTCGAGGTGCGCAGCTGGTCCGGCGGAGCCACCTTTAAGGGCCGGGTGCGAGAGGTGGGGGCCAGTGCCGATCCGGTCACCCGCACCTTTGGCATCAAAGTGGCGATTGACGGCGCCAGCGCGCCGCCCCTGGGCAGCACCGTCTCAGTGCTGCCCAAGGCCCTCGAGCGCAGCGGGGCAGCGGTGATCAAGCTGCCCACCAGCGCCTTTCGGCAAGACGGCCAAACCGCCGCAGTGTGGGTGCTTGAGGCGGCCACCATGACGGTGCGCCTGCAGCCCGTGCAGATTGCCACCGCCGACGGTAACGATGTGGTGGTGGCCGCGGGCCTACAGCCTGGCATGCAGGTGGTGGTTGCTGGTGTGCATGTGTTGTCCCCGGGCCAAAAGGTCACGGTTTATCAACAAAAACCCGCCCAGGCGCCGGCCGCCGTGGCGAAGTGAGTCCGAGATGAACCAGCCCGTCAAGTCCGAGCGCTTTAACCTCTCCAAATGGGCGCTTGACCATGCCGCACTGACCCGCTACCTGATGGTGGTGCTGATGGTGCTCGGCCTCTTGGCCTATTTCCAGCTTGGCCAGGATGAAGACCCGCCCTTCACCTTTCGCATCATGGTGGTGCGCGCCATCTGGCCCGGAGCCACCGCGCAGCAGATGGCCGAGCAAGTGACCGACAAAATCGAACGAACCCTACAAGAGGTCCCCAATGCTGACAAGATTCGCAGCTTTTCGAAGCCAGGCGAGACCACCATTTTGTTTCAGCTCAAAGACTCCACCAAGGCCGGCGATGTAGGCCAGCTTTGGTACACGGTACGCAAAAAGATTGGCGACATGCGGCAGTCGCTGCCCAGCGGGATTCAGGGCCCCTTTTTCAATGACGAGTTTGGCGACGTCTTTGGCGTGATTTACGCGCTCGAGGCCGATGGCTTTAGTCAGGCCGAGGTCCGGACTTTTGCAGATTCGGTGCGGCAGCAATTGCTTCGTGTGCCGGATGTCAACAAAGTCGAGTTGTTTGGCGCGCAGGACGAAAAAATCTACATCGAAATCGCGCAACGCCGTTTGGCCCAACTTGGTTTGGACATGAACCAGGTCCTGGTGCAACTGGGTCAGCAAAACGCGATTGAGTCGGCCGGCACATTGCAAACCCCGCTGGATGTGTTCCAGGTACGGGTGGCCGGCCCGTTTACCGACCTCGAGCAACTCGCGGCCATGCCGATCCGGGGCAGTTCAGGCAAGCAGTTGCGGCTCGGCGATATTGCCGAAATACGTCGTGCCTACGTCGATCCGCCCCAAGTGAAGGTGCGCCACCAAGGCCGGCAGGTTATTGCACTCGGGGTTTCCATGGCCAAGGGCGGCGACATCATTGCACTGGGCGAAGCCCTGCAAACCGCCACCCGGCGCATTGGCAACACGCTGCCAGCCGGCCTGCGCTTGGTCAACCTGCAAGATCAACCGGCCGCGGTCACCAAGTCGGTCAACGAGTTTGTTGCGGTGCTGATCGAAGCCATTCTGATCGTTTTGGCGGTGAGTTTTATCAGCCTGGGCCTGCACAAACAGGGTGGCAGCGGGCCCTGGTTCAGGCGTTACTACCTAGACATGCGTCCGGGCCTGGTGGTCGGCATCACCATTCCCCTGGTGCTTGCCCTGACCTTCCTGGGCATGTACTTTTGGGATATCGGGCTGCACAAGATCTCTTTGGGCTCGCTCATCATTGGCCTGGGCCTGATGGTTGACGATGCCATCATTGCTGTGGAGATGATGGTGCGCAAGCTCGAAGAGGGTTATGACAAGGTGCGCGCGGCAACCTTCGCCTACGAGGTCACGGCCATGCCAATGCTCACTGGCACCTTGATCACCGCTGTGGGTTTTTTGCCGATCGGCATTGCCAAATCAGCCACAGGCGAGTACACCTTCGCGATTTTTGGGGTGACCGTGCTGGCCCTGGTGGTCTCCTGGCTGGTGTCTGTGTACTTTGTGCCCTACTTAGGAACCTTGCTGCTCAAGACCAGACCCCTTGGCGCCAGCGATCAGCCGCAAGAGTCCTACAACACGCCTTTCTACAACGGCTTTCGGCGCACCGTGAACTGGTGCGTGGCGCACCGCTGGATCACCATCGGCCTGATGGTCTTGACCTTCGCTCTAGGGATTGCCGGGATGGGACGGGTGCAACAGCAGTTTTTCCCAGACTCCAGCCGCCCGGAAGTTCTGCTGGATGCCTGGCTGCCCGAGGGCAGCTCGATTGCCGTGAACGAGCAGGTTGCCAAACGTATCGAGGCCCGGGTGATGCAGCTGCCCAGCGTGCTGAGCGTCAGCACTTGGGTGGGCTCGGGCGTGCCGCGCTTTTACCTGCCCCTGGACAATATTTTTGCGCAGTCCAACGTGTCGCAGTTCATCATCCTGCCGTCTGACCTCAAATACCGTGAGCCGCTGCGCCTGAGCTTGGCGAGCATCATGGCGCAAGAGTTTCCGGAGGTGCGCGCGCGCATCAAGATATTGCCCAATGGCCCGCCGGTCGCCTACCCGGTGCAGTTTCGGGTCGTGGGTGGTGAGCCGGCCGTGTTGCGCCAGCGTGCAGACGAGGTCAAGGCGCTGTTGCGCGACAACCCCAATATGCGCGGCGTGAATGACAACTGGAATGAATTCGTCAAGGTGTTGCGCCTGGAGGTTGACCAGGCCAAGGCCCGAGCACTCGGCGTGAGTAGCCAGTCAATTGCTCAGGCCGCGAAGGTGCTGCTGGTGGGCAGCACGGTGGGGCAGTACCGAGAGGGTGACCGGCTGATCGATATCGTGCTGCGCCAACCGTCGGATGAGCGAAACGCCATCTCGGACATCGGCCACGCCTACCTCAGCACGGCTGGCGGCCAGTCCATTCCGCTCACGCAAATTGCTAAGCCGACCTTCGCCTGGGAGCCCGGCGTGATGTGGCGCGACAACCGTGATTACGCCATCACCGTGCAAGGTGACATCATCGAAGGCCTGCAGGGTGCCACGGTGACGCAGCAGCTGTTGCCCGGTCTGCGCCGGCTCGAGGCCGGCTGGCAGGCGCAGGGTCTGAGCGCCTACCGCATTGAGGTGGCCGGCGCGGTAGAGGAGAGCGCCAAGGGCTCGGCCTCAATTGCTGCTGGCGTGCCCATCATGCTGTTTGTGACCTTCACCTTGCTGATGCTGCAATTGCACAGTTTTAGCCGTGCCATGCTGGTCTTCCTGACCGGCCCCTTGGGTATTTTCGGTGTGGCGGCTGCTCTGCTGCTGTCTGGGCGGCCCTTCGGTTTTGTAGCGCTTCTTGGGGTGATTGCCCTGATGGGCATGATCCAGCGCAACTCGGTGATTTTGATCGATCAAATTGAGCAGGATCGCGCCAGTGGAATCCCGGCCTGGGACGCCATAGTTGAGTCAGCCGTGCGCCGCCTGCGCCCGATTGTGCTCACCGCTGCGGCCGCTGTGCTGGCCATGATCCCGCTGTCGCGCTCAGTGTTCTGGGGCCCCATGGCGGTGGCCATCATGGGCGGGCTGATCGTTGCTACAGTGCTCACCCTGCTGGCGCTGCC